>NZ_JAPRFV010000010.1:0-119051 GCF_035725965.1 Enterococcus sp. E5-162
TATAATGCCGTGGAAAGTGTACGACTTGTCTATTGTTTCGCGCATGTTCGGCGGAAATTTTTCGAAGCAATTCCAAAAGGAAAGAAAAACACGGATATTCCCGCAGCTCAAGCAGTCAAACAATTGGATAAATGGTTTGTCCTAGAAAAGAAATGGAAAGACTTTTCTCCTGAGAAGCGATTAAGCTGTCGGCAACAAGAACTGCGTCCATTATTTATTGCTTTTTATGAGTGGATGGCAACGATAGATCCTGTTGCAAAATCCAAGTTGGATGCAGCCGTTCAATATGCGTGTAAACTACGAAGTGGTTTTGAACCTATTTTTGAAGATGGTCGTTTAGAACTCACAAATAATCGTGCGGAGCGAAATATCAAAGAGCTGGTGATAGGACGGAAAAATTGGTTGCATTCCACAAGTCTTGAAGGAGCACGAACTTCAGGAATCATTCTGAGTGTATATAAAACAGCAGAACTTAACGGATTGAATCCTGTAAAGTATCTAGAGTTTCTATTTGATAAGATACCAAATCTTCCCGTACTTTCAGCAGAAACTTTAGATCAACTGTTGCCTTGGAACAAGGATGTACAACAACATTTTTCTCGTAACTAAAAACGTCAAACATTCCCGATTCTATTCTATAGGTCGGGTTATTTGACGTACAGGTACTGTTCTATGGGGCGCTTACCTAATAACAGAGTATATCTTAAGATTAGATGGTTAATGACTAAATGTAACACAACAGAAAAAATAATCATGAAAACAATAATAAACCATATTTTAGAAGTGTTAAAAAGTTGTCGATTTGTAATTTTTTTTGCCATAAAATAATGAAATAGAAATAGTAAGAAATACGTGACAACTGTAGTATACCCTGCCGCGATAATCCCCAATTTTGGTATAAAAACAATATTTAACCCAATATTAACAATTGCACTTGCCACTGTTCCTAAAGCTATATAAGTTGTCTTCTTTTCATAAAACTCTACGTTAACAGGTAAGCTATATAAAAATTGAAAAAAATACCCTAGTGAAATTGGAATTACTAATGACAAACCAGAATAGTATTCTTCAGGCGCCATAATTCGAGCTAAATCAACAGATCCGACCATTACAACAATAGATAATACGGTAAAAGCTAATAAATAGTAATTACTTACTTTTTTAATATTAGTATATTTTTTTATTCATTTCGCCATAGAACCATGGAACCCATGCATTATTAGTAGACTGCCAAACTACATTCAAAATAATTCCGATATTACTTATATAAGAGTAAATCCCTGCTTGTGAGGCTCCCAGAGATGAATTGATCATTCATTATTCTACCAAATTGTGCTAGCATTACATTAGACAAAGTATGAGGAATAAGTGGTAATGAAATCTTAAGTGCATATTTCCAATATGATATATCAATTAATTTTTTTCCTTTAAACATTATTATCATATATAAAATTACAGCTATTATCCCTAATCCCAGAGCACCTCCGAGAGCTCTACCTAAGTACTTATTACTTTGTAATAGTGTTTGCATTAACAAAACAGAAATTCCTACATTTAATGTAGTGGAGATTAGAGACAAGGCTAAATATTTAAAATGTTCAAAATGAATTGTAAAATAAGCCTGTACATAAGCAACAAGAAAAGTAGAAAAACTCTGACTTAGCATTAAATTAAACACTAAAGGATTCATATCAAAAATACTGTTTCTGAATAAAAACATGATATTCCCTAAAAATACAAAAATCAAAAAACTACTAGTTGCTAAAAATAAGACACTAGATAAAAACTCCTTAATTTCATCACGATAATCAAAACTAGCATTATTAACACACGAATTTAAACTCAATCCAACAACTAGAGAAAAGATTGAAACAAAAGAAGTAAAATTATTAATTAGTCCATATTCAGCTTGTGAAGTAATATTAACAAATATTGGAATCGTAACAAAAGAAATTCCTTTAATAAAAAAATTACCGATTGTATACCAGAAACTAGATCTTATTAATTTTGATTTTTTCAAGGTTGTAATTATAATATTTCAACTCCTTTCTGGTTGACAATAAAACTACTTAATTCATTCTCTGAATGAATTAAGTAACTCCAAATTAAGAAAGTATAGGTTAGACCTAGTGGGAATAATAGTAAATTATGAAAATTGGCTACCACTATTATTCCCACTATTGCAATATTGAGTCTTCTATAAATTAATTTAACAAAAGCAGCTAATAAACCAAAAAAGAAAATCCCAAAATCATAAGCAATCGCTAAAAAATCAAAATGTACTGGGAATTTCATCCCAACAAGCCCACTAACTAAGTTATATGCTGAGCCAGCACCATTCCCAATAACAATTCCTACTGGATTTGCAAAATAGTTTTTAACCAAATTAGAGTATAAGAAAAGCCGTGTACTGTTACTCTCCGTACCATTATCCCGTTGATTCAGTATCTCAGTTAAAATTTGATAAAAATATGGAACAGAAATGATAAGAAGAGATATCAAGGCAAATCTTAGAAAAAAATTACGATTATTATATAAGCGTTTAGATATAACTATTACAACGTACATTAACGCATACATCAATACACTTCGAGATTCAGAACTATATATTAAGTAAAAGCTAAGAAAAGTATACGGAATAATACTAAATATTTCCCGTATATCTTGGTGGCGATAATGTTCAACTAACAAAATCAAAGATAAACAAATAATTACTGAGAAATTGGTTGGACTTGTCACAAAGAAACCCGAACCTCTTTCGGAAAAACTTCCATTTTGAAAAATCATTTGTGAAATAAATCCATTAATTATAATACATTTTGATAAAAATACTATTGAATTTAAAACAATCTTAGAGCAAAAAAAGATAATTGATATATCTAATAAATACCTGATGCTTTCCGAAAAGACAGAATTCCTATATAGAATATTTAATCCTATTCCTGTTATTAGCAATGTAAATAAAAGCAATTCTTTTGTAGTAAATTGAATTTTAAATAAAAATAATCCTAATAAAAATAATAAAAAGAAATATATAGATATATATACATTGTAGACTCCAGATACTTGACCAGAATGAATATAAAGCCGCTCATTTAAAAAAAATATAATTGATAAAAACACAATAATTTGATACAAGTAACAGCTCTTTATTTTCATTTTAAAATTCCTTACTCATCTCATTAATTTTATTTATAACGTTATTAGCATTAGGGACATCAAAGAATGACTCACAAACGTTTAGTTTCTTGATGGCGGGAACAGAAAATACTCCGCTCGTATTCACACTGATTGCTAAATCAAATTTAACTAAAGTAATTCTAAATAGCTCAGATGGAACAAATTGGTTTATTTTTTCTATACTTTTTTCAAATTCGTAGATTGTGGTGTCCAATGGATGTTTTTTTAAAATAACTTTATATCCCTTAATAACTAATATATTATACATATGATTAAATACTTCTTTTTTTTCCGTCTCTTTAATATAGTTTGTCTCTGAAAGAGGTTGAGTCATTAATAGAGCAGTTTTACCACTTTTAGCTAGATTCTCCAATTCCTTAGGGAAATCAAAAAAATCAAGAACAAACTGTTTGTTTTTTTTGCTAATTACTAATTTATCCAGATTTTTAACAATAGAGTAATTAATAGCTTTTTTTTGAATATTTTCTTTGAATTTTTTTCTATCTGTCAAATAAAACTCTTTTACTTTCTCTTTATCTACAAAATCATATTCAATTCTATAAATTTTTTCTCTCAATAATCGCTTCAAGTAGGAATCTTGAGGATACTTATAAACTAGTTCTGCATCTTCTATACAGATAACAGATTTAGATAGTTTAAAAAAAATATTTGAAGAAAAAAACAAGCTATTTGGATTCCAAGTATAAGTAATCAATCTAAATTTTTGATTAATTATTTTTTTATACATCAGATAATCAACTAAATAACCTAGGAAAGATCTATCTAACGATGAATTTCTTTTAACGATTTGAATATCAATAAGATAGTTAAAAATATCAATATTTTTCTTTCTTTCCTTATAAAAATTGTAAATATCTTGATTATAAGTTTCAAAAAAAATTATTGCGCTATTTTTTCTTTGAGGTATTAAAGAGAACGCTGATAGCATATGTAATGGTGTCCCACACATGTATACATCTATCATCTTATAAAAACTCCTTATTAAATTTATGTTTTATTAATAAAAGACCAAAGGACATGTTTCCGTAAAAATACCTTCTAAAAAGTCTTTTGGGTTCCTGTAAAAATCTATAAAACCATTCTAATCCAATTTTTTGCATCCATTTGGGAGCACGTTTAACATTTTCTGCATAGTAATCGAATAAACCACCACAAGTCATTATACATTTAACATTCAACTTGTGAAAATTATCATTTACCCATTTTTCTTGTAGGGGACACCCAAATCCAACAAATAAAAAATCAACATTTGCTTCGTTTATTTTTTTTATAATATTAGAAGAATCTTGAAAATCAATGCTATATCCATCATGGTGTCCAACAATTTCCAGATATGAGTATTCTGAAGAAAACTTTTCTGCTACCTTTCTCGCAGTATTTTTTTTTCCACCTAATAAGTAAACTTTTTTTCCAATAATCTGTTTATTTTCAATGTAAGCAAATAGATACGGAAATAAATCAGTTGTAGAAATTCTTTCGGAAGCTACTGGCATTTTTAAAAACTTTTGTCCATATATAATTCCCATACCGTCAACATAAACACTTCCATTAGAATTTTTCAAGATATCTCTATATTCGGAATCTTTCTGAGCAATTAAGTAACAATCTGTATTAATAGCAAAAAAGGCTTTTTTTTCAACATTATTAACAATCTCAGAGGTAAGTTGTTCCATACTTCCCAAAAACAAAGGAAAACTACCTAACAAATTTGAATTATTCATTTTACTTTCTCCATTGAATTTTATCAATTTAGTAATTATTCTAGTTCTTTTTTCAATAATTTCAGTAGAAAATATTTTTTACTAACAATCATCTAAATTTCTAAATAGTTCCTTCGTTCAACTTTAAACTGACAACTTAGTCTTTTCTTGATACTTATAAAAACCACAATCAATGAAAAAACAATAAACTATCTTATATTAAGTCATTCTTACACTCTAGTCACTATCGCTATTCGTTATTCTCGTTATTAAAAAAACACTTGGTACACTCACTAATTTAATATGCCCCATTCGGCTTAATCATTACTTTAATAGTTTTGAATATAATCTTGATATCATTCAAAGTACTACGATTTTGGATGTACTCCACATCGAAGTCCACCATTTCTTCAAAGCCAACTTCATTTCGTCCGCTGACTTGCCATAAACCTGAGCAACCTGGTTTTACCAATAACCCTTGCATGTCATGGGGAGAGTATTCAGCGACTTCTCTTTCCAAAGGTGGTCGAGGACCAATCAGACTCATATCCCCTTTAACGACATTTAAGAGTTGAGATAGTTCGTCTAAACTGGTGCGACGAATCATTTTACCAATTTTGGTAACTCGAGGATCGTCTTTCATTTTAAACATAGCACCATCGATTTCATTTTGTTCCATTAGTTCTGCTAATTTTTCTTCAGCATCGATACACATAGAACGAAATTTATACATGGTGAACAATTTGCCATTGCGCCCGACCCGTGTTTGGGCAAAAACCACTGGCGAGCCAGGTTCTTCTTGGCGAATTTTATAAGCTACATATGCCATGAGCGGTGAAGCAAGAACTAATCCAACGGTTCCGCCAACAACATCAATTCCTCGTTTAACAAAATCATAGCCTTTTTGTCTTTTCAATTTTTCTTGATCGACCCATTGCAACTTAAAATACTGATCTTGGTAGTGCTTTTTTAAATCATCCGCCTTCATGATATAAAAAAAGTTTTCCGTCATCATCATTTATACTCCTACTGTTTTTCTCATCTCTCTATTTCCAAAAAATTTTATAAGTAACATCGTCAGCTCAACTAAAATAATCCAAACCGTTTCTTCTTAACTTCTGTATAATCTGGGTATGTGACCACATCCCCATTTATCAAATCTTTCGCCACTTGTTCCATAGCTTTGACTTTTTCTTCATCAAAGTCATGTCCGATTTGGTGAAAGGCTTCTTTCATTGCAAACGTTCTTTTTTTGATACCATGAGCGTCAGACGCCATCATCTGAACGAGGTTATGCTCAACCATCTGCTTTGCCGTCTTTTGGATGTCTTTACCAAAGACACCTATGTAGCTTGGAGCGGTGAGTTGCGCGAGGCACCCCATCTCCAAGTATGGAATAAGGCGATTGGGATCTTCACGAAACTTCGCATTTCTTTCCGGATGGACGATGACTGGCACCTTTCCCATATTTCGCAGCTTGAAAAAAGTTGCTCTGTATAGGCTAGGACATCCATCGTAGGAAATTCAATCAAAAGATAGGTATCTGCTAAATCTGTAAACAAAATCTGATCTTGTTGGATTTCTTCTACTAAATCCCCCGTAATCCGCACCTCTTGCCCTTCCAGTAGGGTCAGAGGGAGGTTACGACGATCGAGTTCCGCCTGGAGCTCAGTCACTTTATCGATAACCGCAGCTTTCGGATTCACATATTTCCCATTATTATGATGGGGGGTACACAAGATATGTGTGATGCCTTGGCTGATGGCTTTTTCTGCCATGGCAATGCTATCAGCTAACGTATCTGCCCCATCATCTACTCCCGGTAAGATATGACAATGAAGATCAATCATCCAATCTCCTCCTCAAATCAATTCAACTTAATTACCATAATAATAGTAGTAACCTTGGTCTTTCATATTTTGCGTGCCATTGTATACCACGCCTAATACTCGCGCTTGTACCATTTCCAACATATTTTTCGCATTGGTTAATGCATCTTTTCGCGTGACGTTTTCTCTAACAACTAGCAGTGTGCCGTCAGCTTTTGACGCCATAATCTGAGCGTCCGTCACGGCGACCACGGGTGGCATATCGAAAATAACAACATCATACAGGTGGCGTGCTTCCTCAATGACTTGGTTCATACGTACAGAGCCCAGTAATTCAGAAGGGTTTGGCGGCTTAGGACCACTTGGTAAGATGGCCAGATTTTCGATTCCGACTGTGCGCGCATTTTCCAAGACGCTTTGATTGGCACTCAAGACGAGGCTCAGACCGGTATCATTACTTAACCCAAATGTTTTGTGAACAGTTGGATTACGCATATCCGCATCCACCAAAAGCACACGTTGACCGGAACTAGCGAAAACTACGGCAAGATTCGCTGAAGTCGTGGATTTACCCTCTGATGGTCCAGAGGAAGTCACGAAGATGGTCTGAATTTTTTTGTCTGCTGAAGCAAACTGGATATTGGTCCGAATCGTCCGGTACTGTTCTGAGATTGGTGACGTTTTGTCTGCTAGTGTGATGAGACTGACGGCTACGACAGCTAGGCCTTTTGCTAAGGGTCTTCCCATCTAACTTTACTCACTCCCAAAAAATTATTATTTGTCACAATTGTTCATATTATACTATTTATACTATACTCAACTAAATATTTCCAAAGTATCCAAAAAAGTGTTTTTTGAAGCTATTTGCGATAAAGATTCAAAAAAACTAAGCATTGTACACTTTTAACTCTAGTGATGCACCAACTATAGTACGTTTCGCATAAACGATATTTTATCAAATTGGATAGTCAAAATATGACTACCTACTTCGATATGCAAAAAAACATAAAAGTATGAATCTATCAAATTATGCAGCATTCTGGAATAAACTAGTTAGCTGAGTACAAGTCTCTGGCTGTACTTAGTAGATTTTCCTGTTGTTACTATCATAATGGCCATCCAGAATTATTGCAAGTAGTATTTTCTGAGTTTTTTTCGAAAAAATGACTTTTCTATTTCCCGCAAAAAGAATCAGTAACTAGAAAAGTCACTCATAGATGTTGTTTAATGTAAGTGTGTAGGATAAGTCTGCCGAATAACTCCCGGCAGTAGCATCAAATTATGATTTTCAATTTTAGCACTAAGAGCGTACTGCTACATCCCAAGTCAAGGATGTAGTTATTCCCAATTTAGTGTTACCAATCCAAACCGATAGTAACTTATAAATATCCGTCAAATAAATTGACACTAAACTTAGGAGACAGTTTTATGAACAGATACAGATGCTTATTTCTTTTGTGAGTCTCTTTTTGATTTGCATACAAGAAAAAAGTGTTGGCAGAAAATCGGTTTCGATTTTCCACCAACACAAAATATTATAGAACCTTGATTTCATACGCATTACTTAGCCTTGCTCCACTAAATGATACAGATTAACTAGGACACTCGTATCATTTTCTCCTGCGGTTCCCTTCCAAAAAAACCATTAAATCAATATTAATCTCAGAAATTAATACTAAAAAACCGCATCATTTATGATACGGTTCCCCATGATTGATCCACCTTACTTGGTGAATTCACTCTACCAACAATAACATCATTCACCTATTATTCTAACTTGTTTTTATTCAGAGACAATAATTCTCCAATTTCCATCATTTTGTAATTCCAATTCATACTGAAAGTAATTCGTTACTTTTGATAGAGTATCAAGGTATTTTACATCAACTCTCACTTGAATACTTTTTTCATTTTGTGTATAAATTGGATTCACTAATTCCACAAATTTAAGATTCGAATTGATTGGTCGCATAACATCATTTTCTACATAATACTCAAGTTCTTTTTCTGATGCAGTTGGATAAAGCTTGAAAAATGTCTCTAAAAATTCAGTGATTTCTTCCGCTGTTTTGGCATCAATTTCTGAATCACTTGCCACTGGTTTTTCCACATACTTCACTTTTTCTGGTTTTCCAATCATCGTAGACAGACTCGTCACAATATGGTTGCCTTTTTTATCTTCAAATATCCTCACTTGATATGCAGAAAAAACCTGTTGTGTCTTTTTCCCCTCTGTAATCTTTTGCTCCACTAAAAATGAAATAACAAATTCTTCTGAGTGCTTCTCAACATCTAGAATTTTTACTACTTGAACTTCGGAACTAGTGGGAATATCCGCTCGAACCATATCTTGACTTAAAGTCACCCCTTCCTCAGTCAGATATTGTTCAAGAGTAGTCATTCTCTTTTCGATGGCTTCTTTGTCATTCTTCCAAGAAAAATACTCCTTCGCAAAATCAATCGTAAAGTTCTCGACACCAGAAGTATTCACTATTTTTTCTTTCACAACCACTTTCTCATGAGTCGTGTGTCGGTCAATTGCTGTGAAATTTTTGTATATCCCAAAAGCGAGACTACAAAACAATAAAAACCAAAGGACAAGAACCATTTTTCGATGCTTGCCCACTGAAATTACTCGTTCTTTCTTCTTTTTTGGAGTCTTCTCCTTCTGACTTCGTTCAATTTTTATGTTCATTTTCCATTCCTCTTTTCTATTGTTTGTATCGACCGGCTCCGATAAGATGTTGCTGCCAATAGGGTTCGGTAAGATTCGTCCAGCCCACTGGATCTCCCGCATGGAACATCTGATTCTCTCCTGCATAAATGCCGACATGAGTCACGTAAGTACCAGCATCATAAGTTGAGTGAAAGAAAATTAAATCTCCTGGCTTGGCATCTTTTAGGTCAATATGACTCATGGCATCATACTGATCCTGTGCCACCCGTGGAAGTTTCAGACCAACTTTGGCATAACACCATTGAGTTAAGCCACTGCAATCAAAACCCGTTGCGGGACTTGATCCACCAAATACATAAGCCATTCCTTCATACTTAAATGCCTCGTCAAAAATCCCTTGGACTGTTTTATCATCAAACTGTATCGTGGTCAGATATTGTTTCACCAACAAACAATAAAACATATTTCCGTAGTTGTAGCGCCACCCGCCATTTTCTTTAATGGCGATTGGATTGGGGTAATCAACTTTTTGACCACCTGATTTTTCTTTTGAAAAGGATTCCGCCAAAGCAAAACTATGCTTCTTTCCATTTTTTGCGACATGATTTATATAGCCTCCACCATAATTATAGGCTTGGATGATACTATCTTGATCACAGCCTAACTCTTTAGCTCGTTTAACCAGAGAAGCAAAATAGAAACACCCTTGTTTAATGGATGCCTCGGTATCTAAAGAATTAGGTGGTAAGCCAGCTGATTCAGAGCTTTGCATCACGTCTTTTGCTGTACCACCCGACTCCACTTGAATAATCGCCAAAAGAATCGGTACATAATCTGAAATGTCCGATTCCTTGGCATACTTTTCTACCAGTGACCGATGTTTTAATACTTCTTCTGAGACACTACTGCCACCGGGAGAGGTACCAGAACTGTTGCTTCCTTCACTATCCTCACCAAATAATAAGCCAACACACATCAAGATGCCCATAAAAGAAATCGTCAGGATTGCCAACGAGATTGTACTCAAATTTCTTATGGTCATTTAGTCTCACCCGGCCTTAGTTTTGGAGGATGACTCACTCTTTTTTGTACTTTTCGATTGCCTGCTTTTGCAAGAATAGATCGCTTCTTCGCCTGTTGGATAGGAGTCACTTTTCTTACTGGTTGATTATTTTCTTTCGTACTCAATTTTTGATTTGAGAGTCTTCTTTTGATTTCAGGATTCGAATTCATTTTTACAATTCGATTGGCTGGTACATTCTTTGGTATCTTACTTTTCTGAGATTTGGATTCCTCTTTTATCGGAACATTGCTCCTACCTTTTCTATGACGATTTGCTGAATTTCCCAATACTTTCCGCTTTTCAGCCATTTTATCATCTCTACGTTGTCGTTGTTTTTCTCGCAACTCCGCTCGATTCGCTTTTTCTTGGACAAGTCCACGCTTGAATTCTTCTGGTGCTTTTTTCGTCTTTTCGATTTCTTTATGCAGATTGTATTTCAAATTAGTTGGTGTATTCCTTACTTGATCCTTTACTTGTTGTGCTTTGGCTTTTACCATTGATTGGGTATCTAGTACCTTGCCGATTTTTCTTCCGGCCAAATTCATTCGAGATTGTTTCTTATTTTTTGAGATTGGATTTTCCTTATTCGGGTCAAATATTACCTCTTTATTGTTAGATAATGATGGATTCTTTCGTGGAGAACAACCAGAAGACTTCGATCTGGTTTTTGATTGATCTTTTGCTAGTTTCCCACCAACTGCTGCACCACCACCAAAAGCCAATGTTCGCCCAACATTTCGATTAAGTTGCCGTAGTTTACGATTCATCAACATTTGCGGTTTCCGCATGACACGTCTGCCCATTGACTGGCTATCATTGCTTTGGAGGTTGAACATACTCATAATGTCCCCCAATTTGAAATAAATCCCGGCAAAAGTCACAATTTGCAGAAATGCTACCATAAAGAAGGGATAGGTCGCTGAAATATTGAAAAACATGGTAGAAATACTGAATGCCGTGGTGATAACCAAGGTCACTCCCGCTCGCATCATAATCGTATTGAATAAGCGAATAATCGCCTTTTTCCCCAAACTTTCATAAGTTGGCAACATCGACAATAAAAAGCTAATAGGTAGAAACATCGCAAAGATAATGAAGAGAATTTGTGAAAACAACATAATTCCTGTCAGAAGAAAGACAAAGAAGGAAATCCCAATATTGAACAGCACCAAAAAAATCACGGTCCCTAAGCGGCTCATGGTCTTGGTTATACTTAGATTCGCATTGTCATTGTCTTCAATCTCCGCTTTGACCGCTTCTTCCCGATCCTTGCCCTTGTTTTCATCCGGACTCACGAATAGAATCTTGTTGACCCAATCTTCGCCAATTTCCTCTATATTGGAATCATCAAATTGCAAGAGTAACCAAGGCTGCTGGACTTGAATTGAAAACAAACTATCCCGAATCAAATCCACGCTATCTTTTCCTTGGCTTTTTGAATTGGGTACAACAATCTCGGTCCCAAGGCTAAGAGCCGCTTCACTAACATCTGAACTAAAGTCATTAATTTTTGTGATATAGGTAGGCGCATACGCAATAAAAGAACCCGAAAGTAGAAAAATCATCACAAAATTAATCACGGCTCGAACTGCTTTCGTGGTTTCTCGTTTTAATAATCCGGTATACGCCACATACATCCCTAGAGCTAAAATCATCAATAATAGAAACCCAAAATAAAATCCGGAGGTCTGGAGTCCATTTTCAGTAATACCAGCCAATGTTTGGATATTCTTTCCAATACTTTCAGCCGTATCCGAAATGAAATCTAGTTTATAAGCTTCTTGAACCACATAACCCGTGGCGTTCGACAAATACAAACTCACCGTCCAAATGAAATTAGTAATGGCATAAAGACCATACATTACGCTCTTTCCTAAGCCATCGCCCCAATTCCACGGTAGCCAATCCCATGAACTATCCACAAAGAAATCCAACTGATAGTTACCAAGTGAATATTGGGAATAAAGATTTCCGGCTTCAACTGTATCATCAACCAGACCAGTTGCCTCAGCTATCGTACCGACTAAACTCAATAGAACTGTCAGAGTGATGATGCTAATAAAAACGATTCCCACAATCCGAAAAAGTTTCTTTTTCATCCCCTCACTCCATTCTCTCATGAATAGGTGGACGGGTATCAAAAGCATGGAAGAGTTCTTCAAAGACTGGATGAACTTGAACCACACCTACTCGCCCATACAAATCTTGCATTAAACACTGACCGTTTTCCAAATCTCTCAGGCGTTTTTGATTGCTTTCATCTTCTCGATCCAAGCCAAAGAATTCCAAGGTTTTCTTGATTTCATGAATATCGGTACTGCGAAACGCAAACTTCAACCCGATATTATTCTTCAAGCGTTCATCCAGTAAATCATCACTATTTTGCGTAACAAAATAAACTCCGGCATTCATGGCCCGCCCAGCACGAACGAGCTTATTCGATAATGTTTTTCCTTGTGCCACTTGAAGAAAACTCCACGCCTCATCCAAGTCCACTATCTTGAAAATTTCTCGGTTGCTATGGATGAAGTCCAAAGCAAAAGTGGAAATGACGATTAGCATAGAAACACTAAGCAACTCCATGGTGGTATATTCTTCAAAAGTGGTTTCTGCATCTGGTAAAACTAAATCCGCTACTTGAATGATATTTAACTGTTTATCTAAACTAATCGACTGGGTAATCGAACCATCTGAGAAAAGCAAATGGGCAAAATCATAATCGGTAAAGGACTCGATATGATCGGCGATATTTTCCGCAACTGTTGAGCCCTCTTTTCGAAGCTCATTAATAACTTGTAGTAACCCTCGTTGATCACTTTGAGTAACGGTTCGAATGGCTTTGCGCAAAACAGGAAACTTCTCCCCATCCCGACTAGAAATTCCTGTTAAAAAAGTCAGGATATCAATCGCTAGACTTTCTGAGTCTTTCTTTTTCTTCATGATGACATATGGATCAAGTAAGCCTTGATTTTCTGGCTTACTAGTCAAGTTGAGAATATTAATTTCATCCGCAATTTCTGGCAAGGTTTCTTTCCATCCACCACGTTCCCCTTTTGGATCGACAATCACAGCTTGACCACCAAAAAGGACGGCATAATAGACTAAGAGATTATTACTAAAGGATTTACCTCCACCAAGAGAACCAAGAAAAGCTGCGGCAAGTGCATTGGTAACTGACCCCTTTACCCCTTGTGAAGCCAATGCCGGTTTTAGATAAACATTGCGCCCCGTATCTACATTGTAACCAAAGTAAATGCCTTCCAATTCTCCTAACATTTGAGTGGCGCCAAAACCAAGTCCTGCTAAAAAATCAGACGTAACATATTGGATATAGTCATTCATATATCGCTTACTAGAAGGTAAGAATTCTTCATGTAGACCCATCATATCGCCAAAGGGCCGGACTAGTTTTACATTGGTATCGTCATAAAAATCCAAGACTTCGTCACAGCAGCGTTTTAGTTCATCAACTGATTCTGCACTCACTCGAACCACATAGCTCAATTTGTACATGGATTCCTTGGACTGATCCAAGGTGGTTTCTAGTTCATCTACTGAATCCAAAGCGTCCAAAACATTCGAATTGGTCTCATTGTCGGATTGATAGGCGTGGTTGTCTAAGTCTTTCAGTTCCTTTTTCTTGTTGCGAACGGTGGCAAGTGCCTTTTTATTGGTGACAATCTCTACATTCATACTCGTGTCGATAGGAAACGTGAATTGTTGTTGCTGGTAATAAAAAAGTTCCGAGGAAGGAAATTCCATCTCTCCCACAATCGTGTTGATTGTTAGATACGCGACATAAGACTCGTGATTTTCATGTTTAATCCGTAAGTAACGGGACTTTTCTTCAATCAAACAACGACTGGGACGTAATAAGTCATAACGTTTCACCAGCGTTTCTGATTTCAGCTTTTTCTTTGGCAGCTGAAATTCATATTCTTCAAATGGTGTACCTTTTTCACCATAGATATGTTCAATCAAGTAAGTCAGATCACTCGGTGTGACTCGTCTGACTTTAAATCTCCGAGCTAATTTACTTTCCATTAATTTTTCAAGCTTAGTATACCGGCGAATTTCTTCATTGGATAAAGAAACAAAATCCCCCATCAAATGATGATTCACCCCATAGACAAATTCTTGAATCCCAGAAAAGAAAGATTTTTTGAGACTTTTTAGATTGACCTCTTCATCTGTCGCAATCAGTTTGAAGCCAATAAAAAAGCGATAATCAATCTGACTATCGCCAATCATAGATACTAATGCATCTGTCTGTAAATCAATTCGTTGTAATGCAACTTCTTTGAGTCGCCCGGTAATCTCTTTCTTCGATCGTTCTTGCGTGGCCCGAATACTACTTTCTGTGGCAATTTGTAAGGCATGGATCTTGCCTTCTCTGTTCTGGGCAATCAATTGACGAAAGCTATCGTGTACTTGATATTTCTGTTCAGGTGATAAGAAGGAATAGTTATAAGGCACTAATTCATAGTAGGCAAAACACTCGCCTTCTTGGTTAAAGACAAGATTATTCTCGATATACTTAATCGGGTACATAGTTTACACTCCTTACCAAAGTGACAGGTTCATCCCATCGTTTCTTCTTTTCTTTGACTTTCTTTCCTGCAAAAGTAACCTTAAACCGCAAGTGATAACTGATAAAGGACCGTAAAAATCCCAATGGCTTCTTGCCGTCAAAGGTCTTTTGCGACATAAACCACATAACCGCCGCCGGTATGCCCAAGTATTTTAAAAAAGCCCCCTCTATCATAGACAGCGGAGGCACATGGGCAAATACGATGACAAACAGCAAGGACAAAACAAACCAAGCCATCTGGTTAAAGGTCACAGGAAAAGGCAGCTGAAAGTCATTAATCGCGTATATGACTTTTTCAACTGCCCAGATACTAGTATAACTTTTTATTTTCTTCATCAAATCATTCCTTTAAAAAGAAGGATAGTTTAGAAATCAACTACCCTTCAATAATTTTGTTAATATGGATACTCAAAAACACCTCGACTCGTTACCAAATAATTTTCCCCAATCTCCAAGTCTCGACCACACGCATCAAAATCAATATACGTCTTCAAGTGTTCTGGTACTTCGCCAAAATCACCATTTTCAACAATCAAGAAATACGCTACATCACTCATATCATCACAGTCCGGATAATAGACAATATCATCCACATGCTCTACCATTTCTTCAAAAGAATTAAAGAAAGCGTGTTGAATCTCTGAAGCAACTTCACCAACTGGTGTTCCTTCAAGTTCCTCCGCTAAGCCACACAACCGATTAATTTCCTCAATTGGCGTATATTTATCAATCTCAAAAGGCAGTTCATAATCATGAATCGCATATTCTTCATATTCGTCATTTAATCCAATCCGTTCTTTCACTTCATCAAAATCGATAGGTGGGGTAAACCACGCCCCCACCAACTCACCTTCATTGTATTTTCCAAGATTCGCGATATAAATACGCATCTGTTCCATCATGATTCCCCCTTATGCACCGACGATTCGATTAAACAAATTCAGTAAGACATCTTTCACACCAGAAGCATTAAAGACTAGACCTACCGCAATCAAGGCAACCACCAAAAAGCCAATCAGTTTAGAAAACTCTCGCTTAAATCCTAAAAATAAACCAATGACTACAATCGCCAGTAAGACTAAAGATTGGGCGTTGGTCAAAAACCATTGATACAAATTTTGTCCGAAATTCATTTCATCACTTTCCTTTCTTTTCCATTGCTTGATCCGCCACTACCACCAAAAACCAATAACATATCTTTCCAATTTCCATCAAAATTCCTCTTTTCATACAATCAAGTTTTCAATTGCCATACTTTGTTGTTCTAAAATCTTTTTGTGCCGTTCAGATAATTCGGCGTTTAATACCATGTCACTAATAAAAGAGGTTCCTCTAATACGATCCAATTCAATCGTCATTTTTAAAGTAGGGGCGACTTGCCTTCCTAACCAGTTGTAAGTTCGTTCTATCGTGTACGGCTTTGGCTCTGAGGTCAATTGAATTTCTTTACGATTTCGACCGACAAATCGGCCCCACTTTTCATTAAGAGGCCAGTTGGTTCTTCTTTTTCCTTGTACCTTGTCTGCAATTCGCATGTAGCGAGTAATGATTGAAAACGTAGTGCTCTCAATACTTCTCCCTTTCATCAAATCCATAATTGCGTGGTAAGCACGTTCATTTTTCAACCGAATTTCAAATCGATTCTTCGTTTCTGTCTGGTCGAGAGGTATCCCTAGTTTGATATATTGCTCATAGTCTTTTTCATAGAGACAAAAATAAACCTCACTTTTGAGACTGCCTATATATAAGGTATTCCCCATGCCATCTTTTTCATCAGCTTTCAACAGCTCCCCCGACCGATAACTTTTAAAGGTTCGGAACAAGGAAATACATTCTTCGTTTTGGCATTTTTTGGTTAAATAGGGAATATTTAGTAATCCTGCACGGTCATTGATTGCCAAATCCAATCGTTTCATCACGCCGCCTAACTTTAAACTTGTCTCAAAAAAATCATACCAACTTCTTTTTTGCGCAAGTAAAAATGTTTCGAATTGCCGACAACCACGTCCTTTCATTTCAATGAGAATACCTTTGTCTTCTTCCTGAGATACCATCACTACAATATCTCCCATAACATATTGTTCTTGGTAAGAATAAAAGGCATAATCCTCATGAAGCATATAATCAAAATTTAGATGCAAAACCTCTTGTATAATTTTTCGTGCGTTTGTAGTTGGAAATCGAATGCGTACATAATCAAATAGCAAAGTTAAAGGTAAATCAGGGTTGAACGTTTCTAGCTGTTGAAAAATCTTTCTCATGACACTTTTAGCCGGAACCTTCTTTCCCGACTCAATTTTATTGAGATACTCTCGTGATAAATCACAAGCTATTGCCAATTTGTTTTGAGTGATCTTATACTCCTTCCTTTTTTCCTTCAATAGTTCTTTTGTAAAATTTCTTCTCATTGATGATTCACCACCAAATTTCAAAATGTGAACTATCCAACTTGAGTTCACATTTTCTAAAAATACTAATTATCCTTGATATACCAGCAATTCTTAATCGTTGCTTGCTTATTTTTTGTGTTTTTGTACCCCCCTGTTAGATACGGGGGGTGAGACATCATGGCCGGCTGGCGCCGTCCATGAACAGGCACAGCACCACGGCGAATTTCTGCTTCGCAAATCCCCCGCGGTCAGCGCCTATCGGTGGTTTATTTCCCTATTACTCCGCGGTGATACCCTCAATTTCCAATTCCGCTTTTATCTCAAACAAGTATTGGCGGATATCCAGTTCTTTGGCAAGGTCCGCAATCCGTTCAAGTTCCGTGATTACTTGATTTAGTTCAATTCGAGCATCGGTTTCCTCGTCCAGTACATATGAATCACCAGGGACTTTCACCCCATTTTTGCGAATATCAAAATTGAGCCGGTGCAGTTCTTCTTCCAGTTCCGGATCTGACTGAATCTTGCCAATCACCCAATAGATTTCCCCAATCAACTCATCATAAATCATCTATTTTTACCTCCTTTAATCTTCTGGCAATATCAAAAATGACCGGAACTGTTACTGAGTTTCCGGCCTGCTTATACAACTGACTATCTGAATTAACTTGAGAAGCTCGGTCAAAAGCCCAATCGGGAAACCCCTGAAGTCGCCAGCACTCCCTAGGCGTAAGTTTCCGAATTTTATACTGTTCTGTGACGACCGCTTGTTGGTCTCCCGTTAGTAAGGTATGCACACTTCGTTTTCCCAAACGGCCTCGACGACTTGTGGAATTAGGAAAAGCCAGGTTCACACTGTCCCCTGGCTTCACCTCTTGATATTCTGTTTTATTTTTCCGAATCATAATCTTCGTTCCCCCTTGCTTCGTTGACAAGGTGGGAGCTGTTCCAGTTACCTCATAAACTCGATTGCCTTGTTCAAAGTTTCCCGGCAACATCCCGGCTACAGAAATTCCCTCATTTACCGGCAATGCGATTTTGATTCCTTCATCCCCTGTTAAGGTTGGGGCAACCCCATCTGAACCATAGACTTGTCCACCCATTCCTCGATTGGAAGGATTGATATTTACCAAGTTTCGGATGTTTTGATCAGATGTTGGAGACGATCCAATGATAGGAAATACTTGTTTGGTACGTGCGTCTCGAGAATGTCCGATAAGGAAGACCCGCTCGCGGCTTTGGGGAACGTAGGCCTTTGAGTTAAGCACCTGCCATTCCACATCATACCCCAATCCATCCAGCGTTCGGAGGATCGTCTCGAACGTAGCCCCTCCTTCGTGATTGAGTAATCCCCGGACGTTCTCAAGGAATAAAAACTTAGGTTGGAGAAGAGTGGCGAACCGAGCGATTTCAAAGAATAAAGTACCTCGAGTATCGGAAAATCCTTGCCGCTTTCCCGCAATTGAAAAAGCTTGGCACGGAAATCCGCCGCAAAGGACGTCCACTGGTCCGAGGGATTGAACAAACTCGTCTGATACACTTGTGATGTCATGCATTTCCACCTCCTTGTATCATGGATTGCCTTATAACTCCTCCGAGCAAATTCATCAATTTCACAAAAGCCGATACACTGGTGCCCTGCCTGTTCCATACCTAAGCGTAAACCACCAATCCCGGCGAATAAATCTAAAAATCTCATAAATCACCTCATTCATTACAAAGAAAAAAGCCAAGAACATTTTGCTCTTGGCTAGAAAAATTAGTTAATTATCAAACACTCTACATAGATAAGATAACTCACTTTCTAATTACATAAATTCATTCAGTATTTTTACTAAAGCATCTTTGTCATGCAGCCCCACTAGTTTATCCACCACTCGACCATTTTGTTTTATCAATAATGTCGGAATACTCATCACGCCAAATTCAGCAGGTATCACTGGATTTTCGTCCACATTCATCTTAAAAATAGAGACTTTTTCCTTCATTTCAGCTGCCAGTGCTTCCAAAATAGGAGCTTGCATTTTACATGGACCACACCATGGCGCCCAAAAATCGACTAATACTAATCCTTGATTTGTTATTTCTTTAAACTGTTGATCATTTATTTCTTTCATTTAGTTTCTTCCTTCCTATTAAATATATCAGAATGTATACAATCAAAAGAAACGATATAATCATTCCGAATAAGCCTAGTGTTCCATAACTGAATCGGTTGAGAATCACACCGGAAATCGCTCCACCAAAAGCGCCGGCTAAAGCGATAAAGACATCTACGCTGCCTTGGACCTTTGGCCGTTCCAGTAAATCAGTAGCATCTACCAACATCGTTGTCCCACTTATCAAACCGAAATTCCAACCTATCCCCAATAGCGACAGCGCTACTGAAAGAATGGCAGTAGAATCTGGCGGCGCCACCATGGCAGTGACCGCAGCCATAGCAAGGGTAACTCCAGACAAGATGCCTGTTTTATAAGCACCAAATTTTGATACTAAAATCCCCGTGACTAAGGAGGGCAAATACATGGAGCCGATATGAATACCGATAACAATTCCTACATCCTTTAATCCATGTCCATGTGCTTTCATATGGATTGGGGTCATGGTCATAATCGCTACCATCACCATCTGGGTGGTAATCATAATTAAAGCGCCAATAAAAACTCCTTTGTTATCAGTTTTCTGTGAACCTGCCTTAGGTTGAGAATCCTCATTTTCTAAATGATCTAGCTCCTTAGCTACTTGATAAGGATCTGGACGTAAAAAAAGAAACAAGACAATACCAGAGCTAAGATAAGCCATCGCCGATAAAATGAATGCGCCTGTCAAAGGTGGCAAAGAAAAATGATGTGCTACCTTTGTCATCAAATCACTCGTATTCGGTCCCACAATCGCGCCAAAAGTCGTTGCCACCATGGCAATACTAATCGCTTTTGAGCGATCTTGCGGCTCCGCCAAGTCCGAACCAGCATATCGCGCCTGTAAATTCGTAGCCGTACCAAAGCCATAAATAAATAGCGCAAGGAACAAAAAGAGAATATTTTCGACAGTAGTAGCTATAATCACCCCGATAGCCCCTAGACCGCCAAGGATAAAACCTGTGGATAACCCACCTCTTCGACTACCTAATTGGGTAATTCGACCAACCATTAAAGCAGCCAAAGATGAACCCAAAGTAAAAACCGCAGAGGGCAATCCTGCTAAACTGTCAGTCCCTAACATTTCTTGAGCAATCAAAGCTCCCACGGTAATCCCCGCAGATAAGCCTAGACCGCCAAGGGTTTGAGAGACAATCACTATCAAAAGTGTTCGACGGTGAATCCTTTTTTATCTGCTAATGTATAGATGGCTGTTCAACTCGCTTTCTCAGGATTTCGACGTATTCAAAAGCCTTTTGTCCAGCGATACTACCGTCTCCCACTGCAGTAGTGATTTGTCGAAGTTTCTTTTCTCTCACATCTCCAACGGCAAAAACGCCAGGGATAGCGGTTTCCATCTCTTCATTCGTTGGAATCCAGCCTGCTTTATTAGTGATTCCACAAGGTTGAAATGGTTCAGTCAAAGGATCTAGCCCAACATAGATAAAGACCCCGTCCACAAGCTCCTCAGATAGCTCTGCAGTGTGAACATTTTTTAGTAAGATACTACCTACTGCTTGAGCTTGAGTATTCCCTTTAATTTCTTCTACCACAGAATCCCAAACAAAACGGATCTTCTCGTTTTCAAAAGCACGTTTTTGTAGAATTTTTTGTGCTCGCAATTCATTCCGCCGATGAACGATAATCACTTCACTGGCAAATTGCGTTAAGTAGATCGCTTCTTCTACCGCGGAATCACCACCACCAACAACCATCACTTTTTTATTACGGAAGAAGGCCCCGTCACATACGGCACAATAAGAGACACCACGCCCAGCGTATTCTTCTTCCCCTTTCACATTCAGCTTTCGATGATCACATCCAGTAGCTAAGATAATGGCTTTTCCTTGGTAACGACTATCCTCAGTGATCACTTCTTTCATCTCTGAAGCAAGTTGGAGCTCCTTTACCGAACCATAAATTTTTTCGGCACCAAATTTTAACGTACCTTGAAGCATTTTATTAGACAAATCAGGTCCTAAAATACTTTCGTAACTAGGATAATTTTCAATTTCTGCCGTATTATTCATCTGCCCTCCTGCAAGGCCTCTTTCAATCATCGCTACCGAAAGATTTGCCCGGGCAGCATAAAGTGCCGCTGTCATTCCTGCAGGACCTGCACCGATCACGATTACATCATAAATCATCTTTTCACCTCTAAAACGTTACTGTTTTATCCGCCCAAGTTACCATGTCGACACAATCAAACATTGTCGAGATTGGGCATGCCGTATGATCTTCTAGCTGACGTGATTTCAGGCAAGTCCCACAAGCCAATAATTCACCATTCTGCTCTTCAAATTTCTTTAACTCACTTTGTACATCAAATTTTTCATCGACAATCTCTTCAATCTCCACTGCTTCGCCCATTAAGAAGAACTTCACTTCATTTCCCTTTTTCAATGCGGCTATAGCAAAGCGTAGCGCATTCCAAGCTTTTTCACGCTCTTTTGTTTCTAAGATAATACCAAATTTCATTTGAATTCCTCCACGTTTTAATTTCACAATCTATTCAACTGCATAGTTGAATAGTATCATATGTTTCTTTTCATGGCAAAAGTTTTTTAGCCAATCATTATTAAAATTGCTAGGATGAAATTTGCAACGTACTAATGAAACTTTTTTTATATTTCTGCCTACAAAAAAACACATATCGAGAGGTGTTTTTAGAGCAAATAAGTCAAATTGCCACATGATGTAAGTTCCAATCATTTACACTTTGACTAAAGCGAACCGCCTGCCGTCCATGTTTTTCTAGAATCATAATCGCCTCTTCTGACATCAGGCAATGAGGGCCCCGACAATAGGCAACAACTTCTTTATCCTTTGGCAAACTAGCAATCCTTTTCTCCAATTCTTGAACAGGAATTGAAATCGCCCCGGGTATATGAGCGGTTAAGTATTCCTCTGAAGGTCGAACATCAACTAAGACAATCTCATTTTTCTGCATTTTTTCTTCTAAATCTTCAATCGACAAAATATACTCTTCCTCACTAGGCTGAGCAAAACTTTCTATGATTGCATTAGCCTTAGTTAGCTGCTCCTGAGCTGTTTCGAAAAACAAAGTCAATAGCTTCTCAATGTTCTCATCAAAAACTTCATAGTAAATATAATTTTTATACTTACGATTCTTAACCAAATGGGCTTTCAAAAGTGTTTGCAAGTGTTTAGAAGCATTGGCAACAGTTAATTCTGTTTCTTTTGCAATATTTTCAACAGTTTTTGGTGCCTGTATCAGAAGGCTCATAATTTCCAGTCGATTTGAATTTGATAAAGCTTTTCCCATCAAAGCATATTGTTCAAATAAATCTTTATTTGTCCGATTCACCTTAATTTCTCCTTTAAGACTTTCAATTCCTTCCAATGAAGGTAGTTCAACTACTTAGTTGAATAATATCCACTTCCTTGCTTATTGTCAATTGCTTTAACCTTTTTACTTTTCATTCTAACTTTTTCATATGGTAAAATTTTTAAATTATGAATATTATTCTTGTCGTTCTAGAAAATTAGCGAAAAAAACTGCTGGAACAGGAATTTGGCTATCCTACTCTTTAGAGTCAAACTCTGCTTGTATTATTTCCTGAACAACACCTAAAAAGTTATACCCTTTGGGAACGATTGGCGTATAAAACTCACTAATCACACTCCCTCCTGTATCCACATATCCTCGACCTTTAATTCGTTTCATGAAGAAATTTTTATCAACTTCGCCAAACATCATGGAATATCCTAGTTCACTCATGCGACCTAGAGCGATCCGGAAGTTGAATTGATCCCGAATCCCATCTCCTAAATATTTCGCATCCGGTCTTTGACAAGCCAAAATCAGAAAGAAACCAGACTGACGACCTAACATGACAATTTGTTTGAGCTTATTCAAAATCACCGCACTCTCCTTAGTTGTTAACATTTCCATATAAGCCACGTATTCATCAAAGATTAAAAAGTTGGGCGGAAGTCCAAGATACGCATAGTTCTCTCCTGTTTTGTAGTTAGGCATTTCTTTCATTGTCCTACTACGAGCCATCATACGTTCATAAAAATCTTCCACACATGCAGAAATCTCTTCTTTTTGGGAATAAACATGGGGCATTACCGTACCTAAATCGGCAAGGTCCGCATTTTTAGGATCAAGAACAAAAAGCTCGGTATCCGACTTCAATAAAGCTTGGATAATGGTGAGTAAGAAATAGGTCTTCCCACCGCCTGTACCACCAGCAATTAACATATGGGGTAAAGAATCATACGCCTATACTTGATTTTTCATCAATCGCAAAGCTCCGTTTTCTGCCACTACTTCATCTATCCCAATTCGATTGGCAATCATATCGTATAACAAGGTATATTCCACATAGGAATCTTTGAGTTCTTTTTCTACTAACTCACAATACAGCCCACTTTCGAGTTTCTTTTCCAACTTCAATAACTGATCTTGATATTTTCCCAGTGAGATTTGAACGCGAATAGAAAGTAAGCCATCTTTCATTTGATAATAAATTTTTGGGAAGTAACTGATACTCTCTTTGGTCCGGCTCCTATTCAAATCTTTGAAAAAACCTTCACTTTGAGTTTGTTTCACTTCATACCAATGGTTCTCTAGGATCATCCGAGCTAGCTTTTGTCGATGCCACATACTTCGCCAATGATCCTGAAAAAAGTGAATATAAAGTAACATCATACTTCCTGACAAAACAAAGCTCCCAAGCAGACATACTAAATCTTTCATGGACCAAACGATTTTACTAGTGGAAAGTGAGAGCTTAGAAATCTCAAATTGTCTAAGCTCATGAAAATAAAAGACGCTCATCCAACCGATGAACAAAGCAATGATCCAGCCAAGAACAAAGTGATAAATCAAGTGCTGATCTCCTGCGCGTATGCGATGCCCTTTGTACATTTTGATGGTTTCCACCTCCATTCAAAAATTGCCCAATAGGATTTTATTGGGCAATTTCAAAAAGTTATGCTAGTCATTTACTGCGATGGGAAGTTGTTTCGCTTCAACCAATTGTGTTAAAAAGCTTTCAATGGCATCCGTCATCTCCACACCGATTTCTTCCAAGACAGATTTCGCCTGCCGACATAAGTTTTCATTTACTTCGACAACCATAAAGAAGGACTCTTCCTCCCCTAACCAATCCAGTACATCAAAGTCTTCTTTGGCATCGTTACCTACATCCAGTAACCCTTGATGCATAATCAGAAACATTTTTTCATCATAGGTTAATGCTTTCGTAAGTTGTTCCTCGGTTAGCTCGCCTTTTCCATATTGATCGAGACAATCTAAAATATGTTCGACATTAATTTCCATACGCTTCACCTATTTCTTTCCTTCATTTTGGTTTGTAGAGTTTCCTTGATTCGGTTGCCGTTTCAAGACTAAATCATCTGCCTTAATGAACCAATTAACGGTGGTTCCTTCTCGAAAAACATAATTGGCAACGGTATCCACGATTGGATTGACCAGCTCTACCTCTGCATCATAAGCAAACTCGCGTAGGGGCACATTTGCCGGAATACT
This sequence comes from Enterococcus sp. E5-162, assembly GCF_035725965.1. Taxonomy (NCBI): domain Bacteria; kingdom Bacillati; phylum Bacillota; class Bacilli; order Lactobacillales; family Enterococcaceae; genus Enterococcus; species Enterococcus sp. E5-162. The sequence continues at coordinate 25,108 of NZ_JAPRFV010000010.1, forward strand.
AACTTGAATCATTCGACCTTGCGCGGAGGATTTCAAATTATAGGTTCGTTCTTTTACCTCGTTACTAACCGTTCCATCCTCGTTTTGTTTCCATACTTCTCGACGTAATGCAGAAAAGCGCAACTTCCCAAACGTTAATCCTGAATCTACGACAATACCTTCTGTTAATCTCATCTTCTTTTCCTCCTATGCTTTCACTAAATCATCGACATACAACACGTAATCAGTAAACCCACGATTCTCAATCTCATAGCCTTTGGCTACCAAATGGGGATTCACGGCTTTTAGTGGTTGGTCTTGGTCAAAATCCTTTTCGCCGGCTTCCGCAGCTACCACCACTTCAATATCATCGGCTCGTTGTTTACTGGAATACAAATGATAACTGCGGCCAGCCACCGTAGTATTCCGACCATATCCTTCTGTTAAAACTTCCCCTTCTCCGGCATAACTTATCTTTCCAAAGGTTTCGGCCATATCTGGCACAACAAATTTCAATTCCATCTTCTTTTCCTCTTTTCATTGTTAGTTTTGGATACAAAAATAGCGCAACCACTTTTTTAGGAGGCGGTCGCGCACGTTGGTTTTTCCTATTTAGTTGTTTCATCACATCACCTTAGTTTCGGCGATTCCAGAAATAATAGCCAGCCGTCGAAAAGATTAAGGTAAAGCCAATGAACAGTAATACATTGGAACTTTTCTCCCCCGTTTGTGGGAATGCCTTCACTATAGAACTAGATTCTTGAGAGCCACTTGGAACAGTTGGTGTTTCTGGTGTTTCTGGTGTTTCTGGCGTACTTGGTGTGGTCGGAACTTTTTTGGGAGTTAAGGTTTGGGATTTTTCTTTCAAATCTTCATTGTGTTTTCCATTGATGTTTCCATCTTTGTCATAGTTAATTTCTTTGAAGGTAAAACTTGTGCCTTCTGGATATCTACTTGTATCCACTTTTTCTGCAAGCACGGTTTTGGTAAATTCTTTATCATTCACTTCGTAATCAATCTTGCCAGATTTCCAAATCTCTTTGTTCGTACCATCTGGTAGTAGTGCATACAGAATTGTTTCGAAAGCTTCTTTTGAGCCATCCAGTACATCATGAGTAATGGATACATCATCAAACATATCCACCACGTCACCATGAGTAAAGGTCTGAGAACCGTCTTCTAGGTGGGCTTTTGTTTGGATGGAAACATGGCGTTCCACCGTACAATTAACAGTTTGGGCTTGGTTAGTCAAACTAGCATCCTTCGCTACAGGCTCATCGCCAGCTTCAAAGGCTTCCTTGTTTTCATACACATAGTTGAACAAGACGATGGTTTTATCCAAAACTTGTTCGGCGGTTAATTTATGCAGAATTTCCCAAGTTCCTGTTTTCTCTTTGTTCGCCAAGGTAGCCGTTGTTTCGGCAATTACCACTGGTTTGGCTTTTTCATCTTTTTCTTGAGCAGCTTTTGTCGCTTCTACATCAATGGCTTGTGCTACCACATACCAGTCTTCTTTGATTTCATGAAGATTGTAACTCAATTTATCAACTAGATCGGTAGAATCAAGGGTAGTCAATTCTTTGCCTCCGTCTTTCCAGGTCGCAAGAGAAGTTAGACTATCTTCTTCCTCAGGCAAATCATAGAGCATTAAACGATTCAAACTAACAAAGAATTCTTTGTTCGTCAGTTTCTCGTAAGGAACGGTCACCGTCTTAATTGGTTGTTTTTGGCCTTGTTCGGTAATGGTAAAGACATACTCACTCTTGGTGTAATCCTCTTTATTTTCTTTAAAAATAGAATGGATTTCTAATGGCATAATCTTTTGAAATCCTTCTGGTGCTTCTACTTCTTCAAGTAAATAATCCCCATAAGGAAGATTTTCAAACTTGCCATAGCCATCAAAACCTAGTTGCTCGTTATAAGCTGTGATTGCTTCATCTTCAGCTCCAGTAATTTCACTAGTCCCTTCTAATGGTGTTAGTTTAAAAGTTAAATCATTGAAGCCAGTTTCGGCAGTTCCCGTAGCTGATCCGACGAACTTGAAGAAATCAAAGCCAAAGCGAATCACTTGTTCTTTTGCCGTAACATCTCGGGTAATCACAGCATTTTTTTCGCTATCATCCACCTTTTTGATGGAAACAGGATACTTCGTTTCATCCAAAGTATATCCTTCAGGTGCTTTGGTTTCTTGCCAGTAATACTCGTTGATGGCTAAGTGTTTAACCGCAACTTGATTCTTTTCATCTAAAGTCAAAGTCACTGTTTCATCAGAAGCTTTCGTTCCTTTCACTAGTTCTGGTTTAAAAGCCTCACCCCATTTAACAGCTTGACCATCTTTTGCAGTAAAGAGAGTATATTCAGCTCCTTTAAACTCCGCTTTCCCTTGGGTTTCATTACCGGCATCTTTGTCTTCTTTTGTCAAAGTGGTTTCACCAGTGATTTCTTGATTTTGCCCTTTTATGTTACTGGTCACAAGGTCCACCGTCTGATTGGCATACTTCAATTCAACTTTTACGGGTTTGAAAGTATTCACGAAACCATTAGATGCTTTGGTTTCGGTCACGTAGTAAGTTCCCAATTCCAACGCATTGGCAATCTCTTTTGGTGTTTCCGCATGGCCTTTTTCATCCGTGGTCATTTCTTGAACAATTTCACCGGTTGGACTATCTTTGCGAATCGCAAACGTATTTCCCGCTAAGGAGTAATTGTCATTCCAAAGGTCAGTCCCTGTTTCAACTCCGGTTTTATCCAACAGAATTTGACCTTTTTCTCGCGTATTTTTTGAAGTCACGGAAATGGTTTCGCCTGCTTTAATCGTGGCAGTCATGGGTGTGGTATCAATCGTATAAGGCGCTGGCACCGATTTTTCAGTAATGGTTACCTTTGTACCATGAGTAATCCCATCCAATGTCGCAATGCCTTCTTTATCGGTAGTCACGTCTTTTGCAGGTAAAGTTTTTCCAAAGTCTAAATGGAAAACCGTTCCTGGTACAACTTCACCTGATTCTTTATCGACTTTTTTAATCTTTAAAGAACCCTTAGTTTCCACATCAATTTTGATCGTGTAAGTATTCGGTTTATCAATTGCCCCGGCCATTAAAGTTTGTTGGCCAGCCATTTTGTAAGCTACCGGTGTCCCCGTTCCAGCAGATTTCTTAAGCGTCAGCACACCATTTTCATTAGAATTGGCATTTGGGGTGATTACCAATTGATTGCCGTTGACACGATAATCAATATTTGCAGTATTTTCCACAACTTCATCGAACTCTGATAAGTTCAAATTATTAGTATCCGTTATTACAGTAGTCGATTGACCTAACACAGTTTTAGCTGTGCTATTATGGAAGCTTGGTTTCTTCTGATAATCGGCGATAGCTTGATTAATTTTTGCTTCAATGGCTGCGATATTTACGGCACTACCATCTGATCGTTTGATTGAGTGAAGAGTATAGCCATTCACTTCTTGCCAAATCATCTTTTGAGCAACCATTTGTGTATCAGTGTCTGTACCGGCATTTTTCCATAACACTGAAACTAATTTCGCTTTCTCCGACATATCAGGCAATGGATTTTTCTCATACCCTGGAGTGAATTCATTATAAATTGGAACTCCTGGTTCAATACAGAAAATATCTTGTTTCTCCCCATTATAGATAGCATAGTGAGGGACCGTTACCTCAGATAATGTTCGACCATCATTAAAAGTTCCCTCAACAGAATAAAGATGAGACTGATCACTATGCACAGTCACTGTTTGCGGATGAGTAATTTCATCGGCCAAAGCAACCGTAGGAGCAATTGCTCCGCCAATTGTTTGACTCAACAGAGCTAAAGTCGCAAATAATCGCCAATTTTTAAATCTCGGCTTTTTCATAAAATAAAATCTCCTTTCGTTTTTGAGAAATAAAAAAAGACGTTCAAATTTTTAGTTTTGAACGTCTAATCTCTCGTATTACTATTTAGTTTTCTTTGTTTGAGATAAGTTATTTCTTTGTTTATAGATTTTGATTCTTCGATAATCAAATCCTATTTCTGCCATCAATTCCTCCCAATTTTTATTTGTTCTTTTCATAATTGTATCAACTGACGGAAGTTTCGAGGATTGGACAAGTTTCCGAAATTTTGTCATTGATAAATCATCCTGTAATTTTAGTCGGATTATTTCATTTCTTAGTTCAAGCATCAGTTCAAAATCAGTAAGTGAAGGTTTCTCTATTTTCTTTCTGAATAGAGGTTTTACATCTCCAAACCTCTTTTTCAATGTACTTAATGGAGGAACATCTTTTCCCACTGATTTTTGTTCATATTTACGCTGAGAAGTTATTTTCTCAGCCACAATAAAGGACTCTACTATTTCCAATAATTTTTTTTCTGATATTTTTGACCATTTCCCATATTCTGTATTCTCCAGACCAATACTAACCAATAAATTTTCCCATGATCCATATTTTTGATTAATAAACCACATACTTGGTGCAGAATTTGGATTCTCTGATAATTTTTTCTGGTACTGACGACTAGATTTTATTCCGTGTTTTTCGATGAATTGATTGATTAGCAAAATTAGCTTGAGGTCACTCAAATTTTTCCATACGATTCGTCCATCATCTTGCTTCACGATAAAAACTCCTAAGAATTGTTTAGATAGAAACCTATCACATCAACTTTTTAGTAGAAAAGTACATGTTTTGTCTTTTTTGAAAAAAGTCAGCCTTTTTAGTAACTCGGGTTCAAAAGTTGCTAAATTCGGTAAATGTTTTGGTATTTTTCGTATTATATTTGTCGTCAAGCTGACTACTAAATTTTGCCCTATTTTGACGACACTGATAGTCAATATCGGACAATCTAGGACAATTTAGGGGAATATGGGTGAAAAATGAACCAAACCAGCCAAAAATGGCTTGAAACTGTGATAGAGAAAAAAGAAAAAGCCCTTGATATACAAGGACTTTTCACAAATTTCAGATTTCCAAGGAAGTTTTCCGTGTTTATCTTCTAATTTCTTTGATACGAGCAGCTTTTCCGTGTAATGCACGTAAACAAAACCACTATATTCTATTATGTATCTAACACCCTCAAAACAGCTATAAATCAACAATACCGACATAAAATAAACACTATGTTCAATCTGAGATATATCAAAGGTAAACGCATTTTTGCCCCCTTTTTGCCCCTCAAATATCGCTTTACAACAAGAACGTAAGTTCGTATAATCGTTTTGAGGTGATTTTTATGATGGAAGAATTTATTAGAAAAAATATCAGTGACGAATATGCAGACTTTTATGAGCAAAGCAGCAAAAAAGATAAATTCCAGATGGATGTTTCAATCTTAGCTATATTAGCTTTTTCCGAAAATAACCAACCTGTAACTGCGAAAAAAGAAACAGTATTATCTGAAGGCAAAATAAAAACTCGATATATATTAGAGGTAGAAACTAAGTTTAAAAATAGATCGGAGTAATGGCTATGCTTTTTAATGAGACGCAATTATGGTTTAAATTTGATCCTTCGAATAGATTTGTCAAAGATTTTTATAAGGTGTGGGATTCAGAAGTTTTCTTTTTAGCAATCGAAGATAGCTTATTAATCAATCTCTACTATTCTAATAAGAACTACTTTAAAATCCCTGCTGCAAAAACTAGAATGAAGAAAGACGTATATTTTTTGTTTGATATCGTGACTGATGTGCCAGACGCACGGAGCGATCATCGGCGTTATGACTATTTGAAGTATACTTTCGTTGATCCAGAAAGGTATAAAGATTAAAGTAGGCTACCTAAAAAGGTAGCCCGGAACGGATTTTATCACCATACTTATAAAAGGGATATTTTTTAAGTTAGTATTAAGATTGTGTAATATGATGATATCTATATTTTATAGTATCAGTGCTATAAAATCAAAAATAAGTCACTAATTAACTACCACTCCAATTATAAGCCTTTTTTCTCACTTTTTTCCAAAAATATGGTATGCTTTTTAATGGCTTCAAATATAAAAGAGTTTAAAGCGTAACACACTTATGGGGGAGTGGTTTTTGGGGAACGCTTTAAACTCTTCTTTATTATTATCTCACAATATAACCCAAATGTCTTTCCATTTAAAAATCAAAGTAAAACTTTTCAAATATACAGAAGTATAACTATGTGAAACATCCTTTCATTAATCCATAAAAGGATACATAAAAAAGCCACTCATTTGAGTGGCAATGGAGAAAAGCTTTAGCTTGTATAATACTCTTCAAAAAATTCTAACACACAACGATTCAAATGGCTACGTTAATGTACCCTGTAGGACTCGAGCCTACGACCGGGCGGTTATGAGCCGTCTGCTCTAACCAACTGAGCTAAGGGTACAGGTTGTTGCCACATAAAGCCATAAACAATCAACCAGTAGAATGTGTGGCAACAAACCTGTTATCGCATATCTTGGAGTGTGACTATTTATGAGTGATAGTGAAGATATGCAATAACATTACTATTTTATCGAATGATTTTTATAGTTTTCAATATAATTATGTACTGCCCCTCATTGAGGGGCTATTTTTTTATTTAGAGTTATAACGTTGTTTTTTTAGAGACTGATAATCTTTTGAATTTTCACAAACTGAATAAACATCACCTCAATCAAATATATTTTTAATCAATAAAAAACCGTATATTACATACGGTTTTTTCGTTATTTTATTTAGTCATCAAATCCGATGAAGCTTATTCTTTCCTCATCAGATACCAACTTTGCAAAATTTACTACTGGAAGAATGTAGGTTGGAAATTGATTTGTGTTTGCCGTTAAAAATGTTATATATGATCGAAGATAAGGATACAGAATTGCTAATGCATTGCTACCTAAAAGACTTTTTAATTGAGATTTTTCTTCCTTTTCAAACTCATGAGAAAATATTCCTCTTATAACAACTTCTAAAAAGAAAGGTGTATTATTTATATATTTAATATCATCTTCTTTATTTAATATAACTTTAATTTTTACATATCCTTTATCATCTTTTATTCCTACTTCAGCACTAATATCTTCTTCAATCACTAATCCATACTCTTCATGAGGTTTTTCAAAGTTTGGGTTTGATCGATAATTTGAACTTTCTATAATATAATCCTTAAAAATTATTGAAGCCATTAAGCAGCCTCCTGCGTCACTATACCATATTCAAATTCAGATTCTTTCTTAACTTCAGAATATTGTACTTTATCTACCTTAATAAATGAATTTCCTTTTATTACTAGTGGATCAATACTCTCAAGTGATGTTTCTGATAACTTAAAAATTTCAAAATTTGATTCTCGTCTGTCTATTTCGACATCATAAACTAGTTCTGTTAAAGCATCGATTGCTTCCTGAGGTAACCAGCTATCTAATTCTAGGATACTTTCATCTAAAACAATTTTATTGTAAGTCATAATTTTACCTCCTTACATAATTCCCAACATATAGATTTGTTACATCTCAAACATACTTCTTTTCCGTTTGGAAAATTAGAAATATTGCGGTCTTCGTTGTAATACGGAGTATAGCTTTCTCCCATAACAGCATCTATTTCATTTTTATATTTATGCTGAATCAAAAACTCAATAATTATACCGTCTAGATTCGCTCTTTTCTTACTTCCACTTTCTTTCACAGATATTTTATAGTTGTAATATATACGCTCAAATATCTTTTCTCTCAATTTTATAAATATATCACTATTTTTTTTATCTCCGAAATCAAGACATCTTATATCATCATTTATATTTATTTCTAACACCGATGAAGGTCTGTCTTTAAAAACACTAGCATATTTACGTGCGCATTTTATACCATCATAGCGCTCATTACTTAAGAACATATAAATACCTGAACCAAAATCATTAGGCATTTTTTGACGATCCTGAATCTTGAAATCTCCAGTTATTACAAATTTATCAATATTAAAATTTTTTGATTCAATAATTTTTGTGGCACAATCTTTACTTGTTCCATGATATCCTATCATAAATATAATTCCACCAATTGAGTAATATTAACAATAAAAAAGTGTACAAAAAAATTTGCGCAGTAAAACTTACGCTCAATACCTTACAAACCAACTATAGCATTTTAGATTCATGAACGTCAATCAAATTAGCTAATTTTGTTAACAATTTTGTTAACATATCTGACAGTAGATCAATAGTAAAAGTGCCTGTATATAAGGAAAAAACTGTATTTTTACTATCTAAATTCGTAAACATTTTTGCTTACAAATTAGCTAACAATATTAGCAACTATATTTAAAACTATATGTACTACCCCTCATCGAGGGGCTATTTTTTTATCGTTTCGGAATATTCAAATACCAACGTTTGTCATGAAAATCTTGTGCTCCGCCTTTAGTGTTCCCTTCTGGATCATTCGTTGCACGCATCATTACATAGACTTTCTTATTAGGAAAATTACGCATATTGAAAGATACATGATAACCAACGTTTCCAGAAGTATTATAAGCTTGATTTACATCCGGTCTATAAATTCCATCAGCTCTTACTCGAGCTAATTCTTTCCCAGTATTGTAGTCCATAATGAAAATATACTCGTATTTATAGTTAGCGATGTGCCATCCAGCGACGTGTAAGTTCGCATTTTCGATTTCTCCAAACTGATCAATGTGAGAATGGTTCGTTCCATCTGATAAAGTTGGATTTGCTGCACCTGCTCGGGTTGGATCAATGACAGGCTTGTTCTCAGAAATCGTTGGGTTTTCGTCTGTAAATCCATGAGCTAAATCGTAAGCCAGTTTTTCCTTACTTACACCCATTTCTGATAAGTATCCATACGGATCAGTGTGATCGCCCCAAATGTTTTGAGTTACCCATAAATGCGATTTGATTCCTGGTTGGTTATAAGGCGTGTCTAATGTTAATGGAATACCATATTTCATTGCTGAATCTCTTGCCAATTCAACATATGCTTTATAGTTCTTTTCAAAAGTTGCTTTGTCGTGCGTGTGTTGTAACTCAATCTGCACAGGACTGTTGGCATTAGCATATGAACCAGCGCCATACTGTACATAACCAGGTTGACCGACTTGATAAACAATTCCACCGTCTCCCACAATGTAAGCAGTGTATGCACTAGTCCATGAACGTTGCATATACTGCGCTTCATTGCGTCCTGTCGCAGTTTCGTTTGCTGTTTCATGCAATAGAATATATTGGTTATTTGCTACTTGTGAGCTACCTTCATTTACACCTAAATTAAATTCATTGTTAATCGTATAGGCAAACCCATTAATCGGCAATAAAAAAAGAGCCGTTAATAGGCTCATCGCAGTAATAGTAATTTTCTTTTTCATTTGTTTCCTCCTATTTTTTCAAATTATAAGCCGACACACCAGTGATAACACCTAAAAATGTTGCTGCTGCATTGATAGTCAGAACTGCCATATCTGTTCCATTCCATCCATATGCTTTGCCTAATGTGGCTACTAATACAGATAAAGCTGGCAATACTGTTAAAACTGTCCATTTAATGACTTGATAATACTTATCGGGTAAAATCATTTCTTCTTAACTCCTTTCTTTTTTACCGAGACCTTTCCCTAAATAAAGTTTTAATTTGTTGTGTGTGTTCTACCAATTTTTCTGCATGTGTATCTAATCTTTCATCGTGTTTCTTTAGTTCTTCATGAATCATCAATCGATCTGATTTGCTCGATTCTAAATCTTTAGTCAGCAAATCTAAATTGTGGCTTACTTTTGAAAGAGTTTCAGTAATCTTCGAGAAAGATGCAGTGACTGGTCTTATTACTAATAAAATCAAAGAAACAATCGCAGTGATTGATCCTGCGATTGTTCCCCATTCTCCTAAATTAATCATGTGACAACTCCTTTACCTTAAATAAAAACGCATCACTTAAGATGCGCTCTCTTCTTTGCTAATGATTTTATCCGCTTCTTCGTCTGTAATGCATAGTGGAACGAATAGTCGAACTTGATCGTCAGTAAAACAGCCCCAATCATACATCATTTTCACATCGCTAAAACTAAACATACTACTCACCTCCCTTTGAAGCTGGATTTAGTTGCTCTTTAATTTCTGAAATGTCTTTGCTATTTTGTAACGAAGCAAGCATCATTTTTGAATTGATTTGTGCTAAACTGTCAGCTTTTTCTTTCAATGCAGTATTTTCCTGTTTAATCGCTACATCGCTTAGCATGAGTTTGGCATTGAGCTGTTTTAAATCGCCATTCTCATTTTCTAACGATTCATACATTGCTTTGAGATTGTTTAAATCGTTGTGATCCAGTGTGTTCGCTAAAACAATCCATTGGTTCAGTTTAGGATCAAACATCTGATCAGCAATCGTTAGTGGTTCCCCATCAGCACGTACCCCTTCAAGTGGTGGCTGATCCGTGTAAGGAACGGATACAAGCATGTCGTCCAATACTTTTCCTGCGTACTCTCCGCCAGTACGTCCATATTTCCAAATGTTTTTCATTTATTTCCCTCCCAGTAATTGAATTTCGGTTTCCAATTTGGAATCGGTGGTTCGACTTCTGTGCATTCTTCCGGTAAATGTTCTTCATCATTCACAATGATTTGCTCGAATCCGTAAGGTTCAATTGGTCTATATGCTGCCTTCATATCGATTCACGCCTTTCTAAATCGTGTAAGTAATTGCAAAGGTATAATCCGATCCATAACTTGAGTTTCTTCGCCATTTAATGGCTCCATCTGCACCAATAGATAACTGAGCACTGTTCAAAGTAGAACGGTCTATCGAGCCAACCAGTTGCTCAAAACTAATTGGTGGCCGATAGCCTTCTGGAACAGTTAAAATAACCGACTCATTCCCGCCACTACTTTTTCCGTTTAAAGCCACAAAATATATAGAAACTGTTTTTCCTTCACGATAAAGCTTTGCTGATCCGGTATTCCCGTTTGTAACTGTTAAGGTTACGACTTCATATTTGTTGTCGTCTGATGTCAATACAGATTTTCCTTTTGATTGAATACCATCTTCGAAATTTTTCAATCCTTCGATGGATTGCGGTTCAGTCAGACTAACCGTATTATTCAAGCCTTTTTCAGTATATTCAGGCGTGATGTCCCAGCTGTAGTCGTTCGGATTGTTACTGTCTTTCAATCCTTCACCAAAGTATTTAAACTGACTAATATTCGGTGTTCGTGTGTCGCCTTTTTCAATTTTTAACCATTTTATGGTACATGAACCTAAAGAAGTATTTGGCGTTTGAGAAAGGTATACCCATTTTGTGTTCTCCCCTAGCTTAGTTATTGTGACAGTTGCGACCCATGTATCAGTCAATCCCTCAACTGGTTTAAAGACATCGAATTGTTTTTGAGTTAAATAAACCCTAATCGTTTGTGAGGCAGGCTTAGTTGCTCCTATCGTCACAGTATAAGTTTCACCTAAAACAAAATCTTCTGATGCATTTTTTGCATAGAGTGCCTCCCCACTCAGCGTGATTGGGAATTTAACTGTAGGATTAGCAATATTTTCACCCAAAGCCACCTTACTCAAATAATATGGCGCATCGAGTAAATTTGGCTGGTATGGTGTGGCTGTTGGACCTTCTTCGATTTTGATGTCATAGCTCATTTCTATTTCCCCAAGTATCCCCGCCTGAGCATAAAATTGTATCCAAGGATCGTTTGTTTGTGGGCTAAATGTTGAAGTAGTTCCAGTAACACTAAACTCTTGCCACTCCTGAGTTAGTGAAGCACTGTTAACGTGTAAGTCTAACGGCATCTGATTAGTTCCATTATCAACATACCTATATCTAATCATTATTTTTTTTCCGTCAGCTGGACTATAGTCAACTCCAGCTCTAAGTTTAACGGTCATTACAAGGTTTTTATTAGATGGTAGCCAGTTAGCTATACCTCTTTGTTTATAATATAAAGCCACTCCACCGTCTACTTCGGTAGATGTCTTAGTATATTTAAACGAGTTTTCACCCTCAGAAAGTGTTCCAGCGGAAACATTTTGATTTGCCAACAAGTCGTATGATAACTTACTTAGCAAATTCGGATTTCCACTATAATCATAGTCCCCGAAGTCGATGCTGTTACTGTACATCTTTTTCAGCTTGCCGAGATCGCCGATTTGCTGATTGGTTTGATCAATACGATCATTTACTTGCTTATCTGATTCATTTATCAATCTTACTAATTCGTTATATTTCGAGTAGATTTGATCGTATTGGACCTGTTTATCACTAATGAACTGATTGAAAGTGGTTTGCATTTCACTCTGTAATTTTTCCAATGAAGAAATATAGTATTTCGCTTGCTCCGAATTAATATCCACTCGTTCTAACACGTCTATGATGAAGTTCTGAAAAGTTACTTTTTTGCCGTTAGGATCTACATATTCAAAATATGCTTGTTTGAATTGATGACTCGTGCTGAAATTTGACTTAGTGAACGTGTAACTAATTAACCCATTAGTCGAATCGATTATTTCTGGTTCTCCCTCGGTATAGTTACCGTTTGAAACTTCGCCCACAAATTTCAAAGTACCGTTTAGATTAATTACAAAAGGTGTAATTTCATCTTCCTCAAGAAGTTGTACATTGATTGTTGTGAGCCCCCCATCACCAACTCTACCAACAACACGGTGACGTAGATAAGGCTGTCTCTTATTTGCAGATAATTTAATTTCTAAATTTGCCACTTTTCCATACCTCCTAACTAAAAAGAAACTATATACCTAAGCACCATATTTGCGTTATCTCCACTTGCATTGCTTGCTGCACCTGTAAATATATTAGTATTCGAATTATAGTTTATTCGTTTACTAAACCACTTTTTGTGATAGTCATCAAATCCTGAAACAATTTCTCCTAAAACATTAGTAACAGTTACACGTTCCTTATAAAAAGGTGTAGTTACATATCTATCCTCAATTGCTTGCCCGTTTTCGTAGGGGAGCCATACTAATAAAAAACCTGAAACTGTCTGCCAAATTTTTTTTGAAGGTTGGACAGTTTGAGTATCATGCATTAACGCAGTCCCCCTCCACAAAATTTCTCCTTTAGAGAGAGTCAGCTCGTAACTATCCGATATCTTTGAGATTGAAACAGTTGATCCAGTAGAAGTAACTGAGCATAGTGGTAAATTATAGACCTTATCACCATTGTTTAAATTACCTTCTATAACTTTTGTTATAAATTCTAGCTTGACTTGATTATTAGTCCATTCATATTCTTCCGATTCTGGAAGAATAGATCCAGGTATAACTTCTTGTGTCAAATCCACTGTTAATGCTATATAACCACTTGAGTTTGCTGGAACTGTTATACTTTCTTCTTGTCGAACAACGACCATACGACCTTGAATAATCGCTGCTCCTGCACCAACTTTTACTGTTAATCCGCTTGAAGATAAATTCATAGACTGATCGTAACCATCAATAACCTGATTTTTCCGATTATATAAAACGTGATAAAGTCTAGCATCATTTTCTGCGCTTACTTTCACGTTTTCAAATTGATATCCATCCACATTGCTAACCATTTTTTATCCCCCATTATCTTCAAAATAATCCATAAAACGACTTCGGACATTACCAAATGTCAATTCTATATTCTTTTTACTGCTGGATATTCGCCAGGCAGTTAGAACAGATTTGTAAGTCTGCTCTTTGTAAACAATAGTCGCTAACATTCCTGTTTCGATATTTTCTACATTGATATTTCTAGCATTTAGCACAACATTAACTTTAATTTCATGTGAATAGGCGTTGCCTTTAAGCTCCGATTTAGCTACCTCTTCATAAGAAGGTCTATCTTCTTGAGTTTGATCATATATATTTACTAAATTAACGGTAGGCAATGCAATGTTCTTATTCGTTGAATCTTGCGTAAGATTATTTTCGTCATCTAAATACCACGTAGACAATACCAAGGGATTTTCTATATCTTTCATTGCTTTATCTACGATCAATAATTTGTTCTCGTTCCCTGGTCCAGGAGATTGCACAAAAACATCCCAGTCATTAAACTCAGATGAATTATCTTTAATATAAATTGAATCATCAACTGCTCGAATACCAGTATATATTTTTTTACCTTTAATCTCTTTGACATACCATTTAACATTATATTTTTTGAACCCATTTATTATATATGCATTCAATCGTCTCTTATTTGTGTCAACAGCTTGATAAGAATGAGAAGTAACGCTTTCTGTTTTTACCTCCAAAATATTTTTTAGTTGTTTTGTTGGATCGTTCAATAAGTAGTATTCAATCAGTCGTCGAATATGCTCTTCATAATTAGCACCTGATATTTTTACAGTCGGTATCTCGCTATCGGCCAAACTGAGTAATCCTTTGCAATTTATTTTTTTGTCTTCTTGCGAGCTAATCACTCCAAAATAAGCAATCTTCCCGCTAGGAATAAATTTTGCTAGTAGAAAATCTCCTGATTTTACATGGACATATTTATCTGTAATAAAATTACTTACTTCTTCTCCAATTTCATCCGTTCCAAATTCGAACTCAGTCGAAATTAAACGTTCGTTATATAAATTCATATCTCGGTGAAAGAGGGTAATGGCTAAAATCAAAATAGATCACGCTCCTCATAAAGTTCAATCTCTACATTTGCATGTCCAACATGAAAAACAACGCTGAATTCTCCTAGAGGCGCTTGGACGAAGTTTGATTTAGTAAAATCTTGTTGTTGATAAACAGAAGATTCAACTCCACCTACATCTTTTAAAATTGCCGTTTGGTCTTCTAGCAAACTAGACACTTCTAATATTTGTGTGTCTTTCATATTAATAAAATAGCCATCTGAAGCTACTACTTTAGAGTTTTGGATAACTTCCCAATATGGATTTGAGCACTCTCCAATAATCCTTATTTTTAACGGAGACATTCGCTCTGTACTATTTGTCAAATATACAGAATTATTACTGAACTTAAATACACCTTTCTTTTCCCATACATTTTTGGTGTAGACATATGGTCGAACAAATGAGTAAACTTTTCCACGTGTATTGAGAGAAGTTGAATTCTGTATTAATTTTTCACGCTTAATAGAATACCAGCTTGAAGTAAAATATAGATTCAAAGTATCTGTTAGCAATGAGCTTTGGGAATCAATTTCTGTTTTAGATAATGATTTCAAACTACATTTCCTGATCATTGTTTCTGAATCAAAAGAAAATTCTAGTTCAAAAGGTCCATTAGCCAGAAATTCAACTAATGAACCATATAATTGTTGTTCTCTAAATCCGTGAACAGAAATCATAACTGATGATTGAAATTCAGACAATTCAATACTCTCTCCTATTTCTCTGAAACTCCCCCATTGTCCAATATGCTCTTTTGTAACTTCAAAACCTAGATTCGACATTTCAGTAGCAAAATAATCTTCTGTGGACAAATCAATTTCTTCATTCAATTTATTTCTTAATATTACTGTCCTCAAATACTATGTCCTCCTGATTAAAATTTTCTGAATATCTAAAGCTAGTTCTTTATCTGATCGATTGTTACTTTTAAAAAACGAGAGTAATAATGATAGCAGATCATTTGTCATACGAGACTGTTTTTCTATCGCTTGTAGGATATGTCTATTATCTACAGAATTAATCTCACTTTTCGTTTCTTTTTTATTGCTTCCAGAAAGGAAGGCTAATGCTTGACCCATAAGTTCGATAGCTCTTGTTTTTCTTGTCAATGGAATAACCATTTCTGGTTTATTTCCTTCTCCTGCTCGATATAGTCCGTCTTTGGTAATCAAGCCGCCATTGGCATATCCATGTCCTTTCCCGATAACTTGCAACATACCTGCAACTCCGTAACGTTTCTTAGCATAATTGATTGCTGCTAACATGTTATCAAATCCGTTCATAATATTTCCGTGACCAGGAAAAGCGTTAGCTGCAAAAGTTCCGGGTTTCGTTTGAAGTAATCCTGTTGCATTGCCTTCGGCGAGCCCATCATTGCCGCCGATTGCTTTCTCATTACCACCAGATTCCGTTTGGATTTGGGACATCCAGGCATTTATATACGCTGCTGTAGCTGGTAATCCATTCATTTTCAATGCTTTAGACACATAAGAACGCCAGCGTGCAACACCACTTCCTCCAACTCCTCCATTGAATATATCGCCAGACCCCATCGAACCGTTTAAATGAATATGATCGAAGTGATCGCCATCTGGCCAATTCGTCCATTGTCCGCTTGACCTTGTTCCAGATAATCCCATGCGGTCACGTACACGTCCATTCGTAATGACATACGCAATTTTTGAAGGGAATTTTTCAAAAGCGTAATTTGCTGCTGCTGTATATCTCGGATCTCCAGAAATACCTGGATAAGCCAAGTCGATAGCTTGCCGTTTTCCGTGATAGTAGGCATCTCCTGCTCGATATCCAGAAGTTACTGTAAGTCCGGGGAACTTACCCATTACTTTCTGTGCCACATCAACTAAATATTGATAAACACCATTGGCATTTACTGCACCATCAAAATTGCCATGAGTGAAGAATTCACTTAATTTTGATTGAAGCATTGTATTTGCAGCTTTGGACATTAATGACGTTCCTGATTTAGTCATATCAAGCCATGGTTCATTAATGCCTGAAAAATCAACTTTGCTAGTTAAGAATTCTAACATTCTTTTTTCATCATCTAACAAATCAACAATATCTAAATTGCCAATACCTTTTTCGTAGTGTGGAATATTTAAACGTTCCTTTAATTTCTTTGTTAAAGAAGCATTTAAGACCTGAGCACCTTTAGGCAAATTAACAAGAAGATCTCTACCTTTGGCAATAAAACTACGTCCATCTGGCATCTGAACATATTCTTCGTGAACTAGGCCTTTTTGATCATTAATCATAGCAAGTCCACCGGGATGTCCATCAGTTCCCTTAGCGTATTGTGGAATTGGCCAGTTTCCGATATTCTTACTTGATTCGACTTCCTTAAGCACATAGTTAACTCCCGATATGACGCCATTAACTCCTTTGCCTATACCACCAACCATTGTATTAGCGACATTGTTCATTGTAGTAGAAAGAGAATTACCTAACGAATTCATTCCGTTTATTAAAGATTGCAACAAGAATGTCCCTGCATTGTAAAAACCACCACTTTTAGAACGAAGGTTGTTAATCGAATCGTTACCAAGCTGATTTACACGGGCTATGAATGATCCATACAATGAATTCCAACCATTAAGATTATTTTGCTGCCACGTTCGGCCATTGTTGTACATAGGAGTGTTGTAGTTTCTAAGCGTGACCATTGCTTGATTACAAAATGAATTGATTGTAGCAATAAAGGTCCCAGTTAAACTATTCCATCCATTCAGTAAGTTCTTATTCCATGTTGCTCCTTGCGTATAATTAGGATTGTTTTGAAGTTTTAGCGCATTGAGATAGTTTGTAATAAAAACCATTTCACTATTCATATATTGAGGAACCGCTGAGTTCCAACCATTCATTAGATTAGTTAACCATTGCTGTATCGCCGTTCAAATCCTCCGATTCCATCAAAATTGCACAATATGGTGGCTCAGTATCTTCTCCCAAGAAGCTGATTTTGTTTGTATCGGTTTTGTAACCAAGAATTTTGTCATTTACTTCTGTTGGTAAATCTAACAATCCAAAAGTAGCTGAAACATCGCCTGTTCCTTTTTGAGAGACATAGTAAGCGATGTTCGATCCGTAAACTTTTGATGGTTCTTTTGATAGCCCACTGATTTCAGCAGATACAGTCGCCCCTTTGTTTTGTTCACCTTCAATTACATATAAATTTGCTGCTGGAATCTTCCCTGTGCTGTCAAAGACCCCGATTGTCATTTTTTTGAATCCTACTAAAGTCATAAAATTTTCCTCCTAATTTTGGGTAATAAAAAAAGACACGTTATTTTCGTGTCTTAATTTCTAATATTCGGTATCGTAAATTTTTGTATTTCCTTCGTAACGACGCGCGTCTACAAAGCGGTTTGTTTCAGTAAAGTATTCATCTAACCCTTGACCGGAAATTTGGCCAAAGCCTAGTTTTTTCATCTCTTTTTTTATCTCATATTGAATCTGCTTGCATGTTGCTCTATATTTCGATTCAACGTCAATCTGTATCATATGCTCCACAGAAAGCTCTTTGTTACTTCCGTGGTACGCTTCGTTAGGTGTATCTACAGGACGAATTGTGATCATTGGACCTGTTTTATCGGCGGTTTCAGGTTGCTCATAAAATTTAATACGATATTGCTCGGTATTCTCGTTGTAGGTCATTGAATGAATATACTCATTCAAACAAAGAGCCTCGTAAATGATATTAAGCATATCTTTCATAAACTCTTTTTAACCTCCTCTCCTACAGCATCAAAGTACAACAGCTCGGAATTCTTAAGAGATTTTGTTATTACACCAAATCCTCTCGGTCTAATTTGTTTGCCCTTTCGTGTATATCCCCATTCATTCAAATGAATGATTCTATATCGTTGATGTGGACCATTCCAACCGATTTCAGCTTCTGCCTTGTAATCTCTATACGTAGCGTTCTTGCGAACAACCTCAGCGATCGTATAACCTTTGTCTTTAAAAACGGTCATGTCCGTTTGCAACTGTTTTTCTACTTTTTCAGCGCCAACATTGATTGCTTTTTTTGTTAATGTCTTAGTTTTCTTTTCTCCATACTTTTTTTCTAAAGCTTGGATTGTTTCTTGAACGCCTTCAAACTTTACGTTACTCATCATTTATCACCAAATTTAAGTAATTAATTCTAATACTATCTTTACAATTGAATTTTCTTCCAAATCCGGTGAGACATCGATTATTTCCCAAACTTTATCTCCATATCGATAATCTAATATCCTTACTTTATGTTTGTTAGTAGGAATATAAGATTGATGGGGATCCCGTATTTTTATCGTAACGCCTTCTTTTGTGCCAAGAATGTCACGATCTTTCATTGATGGGTTGTAAACTAGTGCTGTACAAAAATACAGTTCCTTTTTTTCTTCATCACCAGGTTCTGGACCCTTATTAGGTTGAAACTCAAAAAAAGTAACTGGCGTATTTAGATCACCAGCTACAATTTTAGGCTTCTTATAATTTGATTTAATTGGCATATCCAGCACCTGCCAGATCAATTGATGCATCCATAATCATTGTTTGAAAATTGTCGTAAAAGTACTCTAGTGATTCGTTCCGTAGATACCGAGTACGTTCATAAACTAATTCTTTTCCTTTCTCATAAGTGGAAGGATCAAAACTGCCGATTAGAGATTTTATATCGGCAAACCCGCTCTCTAACTGTTTCCCGATATCCTCATCTTCGGAAGTATGGAAAATACGAAATCGGGCCTTATATTCTTTTATAAATTCTTCAGTGTTCATACTCTAACCCCATTTACGAAAGATTAATGACTGCCCCATCAGTCGTCGGTGTTATCTCACCAATTGCAGGGGACATTACTCCCCCGCTGTAAAGTCCAAGTCATATACTTGTGCTGCATCATTATTTGTTGGATAGCCATTACCAAGCATGTCGACAGCATACAAAGTTGCGCGTTTCATTGCAAAAGTTTCTTTATATACATAGACTTTTTCAGCTCTTGATTGAGTAGCTTCATACTCTTTATCAACGTATGCAATACATTTACTTTCTGGTACGTCTACAGATTCGATGATATGATCAACAGCGATAAATGGCATCGTAGTCCCATACACATTGTTTAAATTTGCAAATGTAACTCTAGCTACGATATCCCAGTAATCAACAGGATTAACAATTAGATACACTCGTCCAGCAACAGAACGGTATTTCACTTCACCTTCATCGTCACCATCTACTTTGTATGTGTATTTAGATAATTTTTTCATCACCCCTGCAAGTTCAAGAACAATCTTCTCTTTCGCAAAAGTTAATGTCCCTGCGCTAGCTTTATCTGGATATACACCACTTGTGACCGCACCATCTAGATCTTTAAGCAATCCAATTGGCTCATCTTTACCAGAACCTGTAATAATTTTTTTAGCCCAAACATCACGTACTGCTTCACTTAAAGAAAGATTGATAAAACGGTCAATCCATCGTGGTCCTAAATCTAAGGTATCATTAGAAATTAAGAAAAATGCGGTCAACGCAAGTTGAACAAATTCAGTTGCACCAAATTCAGCATCTAGTTGGCCTTCAAGGTCTTTATGCAATGGTCCAAAAACAGCAACACCTTTACGACGTGCTCTAATTACTTTGACACGACCTACAGTTGGTGTAAAGTTAATGAGGCCTAAAATAGGATGATCGTTTTGAAGATTTTCAAAAACACGTTCCAAAATCGTTTCTGGCCAAACTACGTCAGAATCGAAACCTCCAGATTTTACGGCTTCATTATAAAACTTTGTTTCTTCTGCTGTTAGTGTAGGAATTCCACGAGCCTCTAATACACGGTTGTCCGTCACATTTTTCAATTCTTCATATTCAGCACGCACCTGTTTGCCGGCATCTTCTGCAATGGCGGTTACATATTCTTCTAGAGCAGCATTAATTTGTTCGGGTGTTGCATCTTCTTTCGAAGAAATAGCATTAAATGCCTTTTTTGCATCTGCAGTTTTATCTGTAATTTTTAACATATCTTTATTCTCCTTTTCGCAATCGTGCGATTAATGATTTTTGTTTTGATTCTTGTTCGATTTTATTAGTAACAGGTTCCTTTAAATTCGCTATTGCAACGGCAACAGCATCTTGAATCATCGCTGCAATATTTTGAGGTTCATTTTGTGGTTCTTCACGCTTCACAGAATTGGCAAATCCATATTTGACAGCTTCATCTGCTGTAAACCATTTTTCTTCATTCATCCATTCACGCAACTTATCAACAGATTGGCCAGTCTTATCTGAATAAATAGCTAAGATAGAATCATCGATCGTTTCCAATGCGTTTAACGTTTTTTGGATGTCCTGTTTATTCCCCCAAGCAAATGTAGAAGCTTCATGAATCATCAAAGAAGTCCCAACATTCATAATCACATCATTGGCACCAGCGACAATAAACGTTGCTGCGCTTGCGGCAAGCCCTGTAACTTCTACAGTAATATTTGATGGGTGATCTTTTAAATAATTGTAAATCTCAATCCCTTCAAACACATCACCGCCTGGGCTGTTCAACTTGATTACAATATCATCGGTTACAGTATCTAGAGAGTCACGAATATCTTTAGCGTTTATGACATCATCATCACGCCAATATTTTTTCTGTACATTTCCACTCAAGGTGAGAATGTGCTTACCATTCTGAATTTCGTTAGTAAACTGAAATGGTACTTTTTTAGCTTTCGGCATTGTCGTTCTCACCTCCCTTCACAGTTTCTTCATAGTTTTTCGTACGAATACGAATTTTTCCTTCATTATTTGGCAACTCATCATAATCAACTTCATCACGAACTTCGTCAATATAAAACGCACCACCAGATGTTATTTTATCAATTTGAGTAGCATACTCTAATAGATCTTTTTGGAGAACTTTTTTAACTTCTATACGTTCCCCGTTTTTGTACTCTTGACGACTAATTATTTTTGCCACCAATTCGTCTTGAAGTTTTTTAACTAGTGGAGCAATACACAATTTACGAAAAGCTTTAATATTTGAATCCAGTTCAGCTTTTTCACCATAAATAAGCGCCGTAGGTACTCCTATGGCGTTGGCAACATCATCAATTAAAGACGACTTCATCTTATTCAGTTCATCTAGCGATTGATTCGATACGCCTTGTTTATTGGTGTATTCCTCATACTCAAAGCCTTTCACTTTGGGAACAATTGCAACTGAGTTAGTTTTAAAAGAGTTCCAAATCCTATCAATATATTCTTGTAATCTTTGAGATCTAGTCTTACCATCTTTTCCTTTTTCATCATTCGCCGTTCCCGTTGAATCAATGGATACAGACCCACGAATTTGGTTGTTACGCATTGCAACTTCTAGAATCCGTCCGAACAACGCGGCGTAATCTTCAAATAAACCTCGTGTAAACCTTTCTAATTCTTCGTTATTATATTCCATATAAATGACGTCAGACATGTTCCATGAACGTTCAAAGACAAAATTTTTTACCATCACATTTGTAAAAACATCATCATACACGGCATACTCCGTTCGACTAAAATCATCAGCAATCAGCAATTGATTATCATCTGTAAATATTACTAACACTTCGTTGTCATCTAAGAGCCGATAAAAAAATTTTTGCCAAAATGTAGCTGCTGACATATCAGAATTAGGTCGAACATTTAGAATATAATCCCAGTCTGATGTCCCATCTTTATTTTTAAACTTAACTTCTAACGTTGACATAGTTCTTGCAACAAAATCTAAAACAGTATTTTTTGCCATAATTTTGAGGTATGCCCGAGCAGATACTTCCTCTCCATATACAAAATCCGGTATCCACTCAGAAGGCTCTTCATTTCTTATTGACTGCTTAAAGATATCAAATAAGCTCACATGTTTTCACCACCTTTCAAAGAAAAATAAAAAAGCCCTATTTCTAGAGCTTAGTTTCATTAAAGAGTTTATATAAACTTTCAAAATTAGCTATTTTTTTATATTCTACGGATCCTAATTCTTTAATATATTCAGATAATTTTTGTCGCTTTATAGAGTTATCACTGTCAACAGTTGATAGTGATAGAAACCACTGTTCATTGATACTTGTTTCAAAATGTTGATTAGTTTCAAAATCAAAATCATCTCCAAAAAAACCACTTCCAATAAGTTGAATTCCTAAGCCAAAACCTCGTTTTATATATAGAGAATTGAATAAAATCACTTGGAATTCAGCTGGAGAAATTTGTGTTCTTAATGTCCCTATATATTTTGTATACCTCTTCACATCAAAATCATTATAATCGTCATAATACTCATTTAATGTTTTAACTATTCGGTGAAACATTTTGAAGTACCGTCCAAGATATATTTGCATCTTTTCATATTGTTCATTCAATATAGCTACTTTCTGATCGTGTAAACTTGTAGCAACGTCTTTTGTTTTTGTTTGATAATTCCCCATCGACTTGCTTACATCAAATGTTTCAAATTTTATATATTCAACTGTGCCCTTCAGCGGTCCTGATTGTTCAATTGTACTCCCAATTTCACTATCTGATAAATCTTTAGAAGTAAATGCATAGTCTTGATTAAAACCCTTTTCGTTAAAAATTGCCAACTTCTGTAAAGCAATAACAGCTTGTTTGGCATTTTGATCTTTTTGTATTTCAATAAACATATTTAATAAAAAATAGAACTCACGATCTATCTGTGTTAACAGCTCTTTTTTTGCTCTCTCGTTCTCAGCCTTAGCTTGCTTTACTTCAAGCTCATTTTGCTTTTGCTCTGTTTTTTTCTGCATATTTAAAGTATTCACAAATACCATTACAGTCAAAATAGGACCAAACACAGATGCACATATTTTTATAAATTCTAGCCTACTTAAACTAGTAACGCTATCATCTACTTTTGTGGTAAATATCCGATAATTTAAATACTCAGTAATTTGTGGTAAAAATACTGTCAAAACACAAATTGCTATTATTATAAATATTGTAACAAATAGAAAATATCTCTTTTTCACTTCTATAACTACCCCTTTCAATAAGGAGTATACCTTAAAATTCAATCTCATCCAACATATCAAATGCTTCCTCATAATCCATATCAGTTATTTCTTCTCGTTTATATAAAGCTGCCAAAAAAGCATGAAACCCATCTGTTTTACGCCTTACTGGCTCTTTTTTCAAAAATGTTTTATTCCCTAATTTGTCTTCTTTGATAAACGAATTATTTGTATACCAACGCATCATAGGATCATCACCAAAAATAAACCGTTCATTTGCAAAACCATCTTCAATAATAGGAGCAACTTTTGACTGCACACCTCTTATATTTCTGATAAACTCAAAATTATATGATTCTTTCTCTAGAAGAGGTTTCAGCAAATCCATACGAAATCCGTCGGCACAAACGATTTCTATTTGATGGATTTTTCTTTTTTCATTTAACCAATCAATTAAATGACGAGGATCAATTGATGGCTCATCAACGATTGTCACTAAACCTTTTTTCTCCCAATCCTTAATAGGCGCTTTCAGTTTGAATGTATCTAGAAACTTTTTCCTAGCAAAACTATGTTGCTGCCAGATAAATTTATCATCAATTTTAAAAAGCAAACCCACTGTTGCAAAATCACGAATACTTGCATAATCAAATCCAGCCACACAAGAACGACCATTCAAATTTGGCAATTCTTGTTTAGTAGCCATTAATTTTTCATGAGTCGTAATATCTGATTCTGCATCACCTTCTGTAAAATTCATTCGTTTAACAACAAATTCACGCCTACCTGATGGCTCATCTTCTAGTTTTTTATATTCTTTCATCACTGTAGAAAACAGACGTTTTGAATATGCTGAATCTTCTTCGAACATTGGATTAGCCTTTGACCACATTTTAGGATTATCCATTTCATCAATGTTATCCAGTTTACAAATAAAGGGAAACAAGCGATCATTCTTGTTCTCTCCACTAAAAATCTTTTGTGCTCGTTCCAACATTTTGTCATAAAAACCTTCTCTAACATGACCATTTGTACCATTATAAAAAGTTCGAGGATGTTTTATTTTCCCTAGCCCACTACGCTGAATATCAACTAGGTCTGAAGATTCAAACTGATGGATTTCATCAAATTCTAAGCAGCCATCTCTTGCACTATCCATAGTCTTAGGATTGTTTGTCCTATAACTAAAAATCGAATTAGTTACATTGTTGACTATAGCCATCTTAGTCAAATAAAATTGTTTTTCCAGTTTGCGCATTTGTACCATTTCATAAACTTCTTTAAAAGATACCTTTCCCTGCTTCTCAGAATTCGCTGTAATCGTTACATCATAATTTCTGACACCGTAGAGAGGGCTAATAAAAAATGAGTCTCTTGCTGACATGAACCCATTTTTCCCGCCGCCTCGCGCAATACTATTTATCACTTCTCTTTTGTTTCTTCTCTGTACTGATCTTCAATCCAGTTAACGCCTCGTTTTAGAATGCCCAAGTCTCTCTTGGTCCATTTACTGTCATCAGCGGTTATAGAAGCCGCATCAGTCAATGCAACAATTGCTTCATCAATCGATTTTTCGTACTTGTTAGCAACCAGTTGTAAAGCATCCAAGAATAGCTTTTTGCTTCTTTGAGTAGCTGGTTCAAGCATTGAGACATCTTCTGGCATATCTTCGCCAGCAAATATATATAGCCCTAGCCCAAACATTGCTAGATTTTTTACAAGACAGCGCATGATCGTTTTGTTGATATCAAACATAGTTGCTGCTTCAACTCGCTTTTCGATTTTTCCAACAATCTCTTTTTTCTTCGTTTCGTTATTCCACTGATAATCATTGACTTCGTAGGTATATGGCTCATCTTTCATTGCCTTGTTTGCACCATCCATGACAGGTAACCACATTTCACGTTTGATACCATTGACTGTGATACTGGTAAAAACCATATAGCCTGTTTTCTTATCAAAGATATACGGCAGATGTGTTTCTGGATCATGATAGATTTCATAATCTACCGCCTCACACACTTTGCTCACTTCTGCCCAAGCCCATGCCCACGAAAGATAAGTGAGGTTATTTCGTTTTTCAGTAACACCTTTCACATTTATTTTGTATAAGCTATTAAAAAGCGTATTATCACTTCTATTTTTCAAAGGTTGTTCCTTTTCACTCATCAAATTCTGCCTCCATTTCAGCAATGTATTTCTTACCTGCCCCGTAATAAGAGATATCAATCAAGTTATCTCTGTCGTACTCTTCTAGTGCATCAATCAAGCCATCTTCGATGACATAGATGTATTCAGGTTTTCTGGACCGCTTCGATAGATGAATAAGATAGACATGATCCCAAATACTCACAAAATTCCCCAAATCATCTTGATCACAGACTAGTTCTTCATCCGTCAAAAGATTACGTCTGATTTTTCGATTATTTGTTTCCTTGATATTCGATTTGCCCCAACTAGGATCAGTCAAATATTGATCTAGAGTGGAAAGTTCTTTTTCCATGTGGTAACATCTCCTTAGATGTATTTTCTTTGTGACTCTATGCTTGTCGGCGGAGTCACTTTTTTATTTGTTGCCATGCTTTTTGATTTTCGATGTGTTGTTGGCTTAAAATAATAGGGCGACTATTTGCCCACCAATTATCAGCCATCACTTTACCGATTTTTAGCGCTTCAGCTCTATTCATTTTCATCACCAAAAAGTCTTTGTTGTCTGTTCAGTTGATCGATTTCCATGCGGATCGCAGTTTCTGGCAACCACATTTCAATAAATGAAACAGCATCATCGAATCTCTTACGAGGTAACTCGCCATATCTTGGGATTGAAAAGGTACGTTTAAATTCAGACCAAAATTTTGAGAATACTTTTTTGCTGATTTCTTCATAAGCTCGGCTTTCTTTACCACCTATAACTTCCATAACTTTCATATTTCCTTTTTGCTTAATTTCAAACTCTTGTTGTCCGCTAATTCGCATAGTATCTTTAAGCATTGAGACATCTTTTTTTACATCTTTCATTTCTTCTAGTTGGTAGATCATCATGTCTTCAATTGTTTGAGGAACAGTATTCTTGCGAATAACATCTTCCATTTCGTTGAATGCTTCAATGTATTTTTGTTTGAAGTAAATAGCTTTCTTTCCTGTAAAACCCATAGCCAACAAGAAAAAACCATCTCTACTAATGAAAAAAACTCGTCGATTTCTGCCGTATGAATCTGGTTCATTACCTTCCACAAACATCTGCTCAAAATTGAGCACATCTTCTTTTAACTTTTCAATATCTCTCAAAACATTTTTGTGTTCTTTTTCAAAACTTTCTGCCACTTGCAAGCTCGTAGTCACAGCTTCTTTATTTTTCAAAATTACTAATTCTTGCATTTTTTCTTCTCTCCTTTTGATATAATTTAGGTAAAAAATGGTGGTGTATATAATTGGATATTTCAGATACTCCTTACTCTCAAGAATTGATAGCTTCTTCAAAATTAATTGGTGAAATCATTGCTCCTTCTCTAAACGTTGTTAACGCTATTGAGCCTGCGTTAGAACAAGCTAAAAGAATAATTGCAAGGCAAGATGCTCTTATAGCTTCGCGAGCAACACTCAACGATCCTTTCATTCAAATTGTTGAGAAACGTAACAAATCTATTGCTAATATGATTCCTCCTTCTGTTTTCGCAATACAGAAACAATTAGACTCTCCAAGTTTTAATATTGCTAAAAAAATGGCAGCTACTATGCCAAAACCTTATTTTTCTGATATCTCTAAAATCACAGAAAAATTCGTCGTTGACATGTCTAAGTATGACTTCAGAGTAGGTGTCGCTACCCAAGAATTAGAAAAAGCATTTGCTTCCGAACCGGAAGTTAGTACAAAAAATCTACTTTTTAAAGACACTTCCAATCCATCTGATGAGTTCGAGGCTAAGTTTTTTGATATCCTTAATGAGCAAAGGAAAGTCCTTGATGACTCTATAAAGCTTTTTGAAGAAATAAATACAGCCAAGAACAAAGATATAACTAATGAACCATCTGAAAAACAACAAGATTCACCTGCTTTCTACAAAGATAAAATGTGGTATGCTGAGGAAATTGCTTCAGATTTATTAAGCCTTGTGGTATCTGCTATTTTTGTAAATGTTACTTCAGACGACCCCTCAAATACGTTAATAATTGCTTTTCTTTTAGGTTGTTTACTACGTTTTATCAAACCAAATAACTAACGTGCTATATTACCTGACAACAAACCTATTATGATGGTGCATTACTAAATTCAATAGATTTGTTTCTTCATCTCAAATTTCACAGCTTGATACCGGCTATGCCCCTCCGCAACTAGATGAATTTGATTAGGAAATTCTCCAGTTTCTTTTACAAATTCTTTGATGAGATCATTAAAATTTTCTTTCAATTGTTTTTCGTTTATAGTCATTAAACTTTTTTTCATTAGTCAGTCCCTCCCGACTGGCTTTTTCGCTCTGTACTCAGCTTCATCAAGCCCCATAAAAATCCAGACCATGTAAACAATCGTTCCTATCAACGCTTGTTTGCTTCCCCAAAGTCCTAAAGCGTAGATGATTAGCGGTGCGCTGAATACCAATGCTCTGTTGAATTTACCCATTAACCTTCACCTCTCAAAATGTTCTGTTTTTTATAAATCAACTAAATGCTTCTCGATAAATTCTTTAGGTGTTACCTTTCTTGTGCGTAACCTGTTATAGGATTTGAAAGACAAAAATTTATCGTATAATTCTGTATTGATCCAAACTTCTTGTCCTGTGACCCGTTCATACGCCGCTGAGAAAATTGCTGTATTTTTTAGTTCCGACATTCGACGTTGATAAGTAGATGGAGAATAATTGTATTTTTTTACAAAATCTTGTTTTTTTAGTTTTGTCATCGCCTACCCCCCTATCGGATGTCCAATATTTTTTTCACTGTTTCGATATGCTGTTGTGCTTTCTTTCCATCACGATTGCCGTTTAGAATATCTGATAAATAAGCTCCTGAAATACCGATAAGCGCAGCTAGTTCTTTGAAAGTCATTCTTCTTTTTCTCATCTCCGCTCGAATTTTTAAGTCTAAATTCTCAGACATAAAAATAGCTCCTTTCTAAAAAAATAATCTGTAAGCTAAAAAATTAGCTAATATTCGTTGACAATAACTAATATTTTTATTAGTATATAGACATAGCTAAATAAGACACAGAAATGCCTAGTAATTTACATTTCAGAGTTTGCCGACCGTGAAGTGTTTATTAGTTATCAAGTCTTTTTAGCTAATATTTTAGCTTACGAAAACAGTATACTAACACTTTTATTAGTTGTCAACACCTTTAACTAATTTTTTTATTAGTGTTTTCGTAGCTTGTGAGGTGCGAAAATGAATTTACTAGATAGAATAAAGGAATTAGCTCATAAAAGAGGCATAAGTATAACTCAATTGGAAGAAGAATTAAATATACCTAAAAACACGATTTATCAATGGAAAAATAGAACTCCTAGTACTAAAAGACTACAACTTGTAGCAGATTATTTTAATGTAACTACTGATTATTTACTCGGTAGAAACCAAGTTCCTGACTGGGCAACAAAAGATGAAGTAGTTGAACTTGATAAATTACTAGATTCAAATGTCAATATGTCTTATGGCGGAGAAACACTGACGCCTGAACAGGTCCAACGCGTAAAAGATATCCTTATTGGAACCTTCTGGGATATTGTGAAAGAAGACAAAGAAAAAGGCAAAAAGATGTGAGCTTATGGAGATGGATACGATTAATTTAGTCGAGGAGTTGAAGCGGAAATACCAGTCCGCTAATCCTTTTTATATTTGTGAAAAGATGGGCATTAAAATTCAATACGTTCCTTTTATCGAGAATCCCAAAGGACAGTTTCAAGAAATTAGAGGTCGTGCAATAATCTTCTTAAATGATGAACTGAGAGACTCTGAGGAAAGATTCTACATTTGCGCTCACGAATTAGGTCACGCTATTTTTCATCGTGGCTTATCCAGTTACTATGTATCAACAAGAACATCTAGAAGCAAATCTGAAAGCGAAGCTAATTGCTTTGCTGCTAATCTCATTGTTTCTCTATACAAAGAAGACAATGATCAATATCCTAAACGAATTGAGGAATTAAAGAATCTTTACGGACTTCCAGAAAGCGCTTATCGCTTTCTTATATAATGTAAAAAAAGTCCGTGCTGCAACACGGACTAAAAACCTTATTTCTAAGATACTACAAAAAAATCATATCATAGAAGTGAGGAATTAAAAATGAAAAAAATTGTTTTTGGGTTGCTTTTTTTAGGCTTGGTATTAAGCGGATGCTCCACTAGTCCTAATTCTGCTAGCACTAAAGAAAATACTGTTTCATCAACATCTGAATATGAAACAAAAAAACTAACTTCATCAGACGTTCATAAAATAAAAGTTGGTGATGATTTAACTCAAGTTTATCAGACACTTGGTTCACCGTTACGTAAATGGACAAATGATTTTGTTTACAAAGAATTAGACAATGCTATCACACGGGATGAATTAATTGTATCTATTTCAAAGGATGCACAAGGAGATTATTATAAAGAGCACTCTGAATTAATTGAACATGGAAATAGTGCAAAAGATATAAAAAAATTAGAGATGCTCCAATATACTTATTCAACTGATTCTGATGATGAAACAATGTTAATTTGGGTTAGTCCAAAAACTGAACAGGTTGTATATTATAATCAACGAACTTTCTTAGATAAAGATGGAAAATCCAAAGATTCAAGCTCTACTACAACTACAACTACAACTTCGTCTTCAGAACCCCAGACGGCATCAGTTGCACATAGTATAGGAGAAGCAGTTCCTTTTACTTCTGAAAATGGTAACTCTATTAACGTAACTGTCCAGTCTGTATCAAAAGATTACGGTGATGATTTCTATAAACCAGAAGGCCTATTTTACGCAAAGGTAGATTTTCTTGTAGAAAACACAGGGACTACACCTTTTGATGCAAGTTCAAGTTATTTAGAATTTTATGATTCATCAGATATTAAATCTGATTTAGCTAGTAGAGATTACTTTTCGGAAACCATCCAACCGGGTAAATCCGCACAAGGAACAGCATATTTTGAAGTGAAAAATGATGGAACAACATTTGAAGTGTTCTTCGCAGATACTTCATGGAAAGGTAGCTACTAAACAAAAAAACACGCCCCCTCCCTCGCCAAAGTTTGTGGACGTGATGAAAAATAAACCTGCTATAATTGGCTTACTTATCCATTCCTATTATAGCAACAAATAGGAGATGAAAACAATGTGGATTGAAACCAAAACTGATAAAAACGGAAAAAAAGTATATAAATATAATGAGCGATATATTGATCCAAAAACTAGAAAAAGAAAAAAAGTGAGCATTACTTATAAAAATAAATCTCGAGAAACTCAGAAAGTGGCATTGCTAGAGTTAAATAAAAAAATTGATATAAAATTAAACGAAAAAACACTTCAGAAGCCTGATCTAACATTTCATGAGCTTGTCGAAGAATGGTTAGTTATTTACAAAAGACAAGTTAAGGAGTCTACATATTATCCTACGAATAATATCTTAAACACTATAAAGAAAAAGATACCTGAGACTTACATCGTTTCTGGTATTAATACAGTAGATTTAAATAATATTTTTGAAGATATGATATATAAAGATGACTTGTCAAATAAGTACGTCAGTGTAATTAAATCCAAATTGAATCTTCTTTTTTCATACGCTATGAAAAAAGGCTATGTAGAAAAAAATCCTATCAACGAAGTAGTTATTGATTATAAACGAGAGTCAAAAACGATAAAAATTAAAGATAAGTTTTTAGAAGATGATGAATATAAAAGACTAGTAAATTTCACAACTTCACACAATAAAAGATACTCTCTCCTTTTCCAGTGGCTATATTTGACTGGAATGAGGCCTGGAGAAGCAATCGCATTAAGTAAAGACGATGTACACATTACCAATAATAATGCATCAGTAGTTATAAATGGGACGATGATGTATAGAGAACGTTCAATAGCTGATATGAAAAAATCTGATTCTACAAAAACTGCTGCTGGAATGCGAGAAATTGATTTACCAAAAAAAGCGATAGCTATTTACAATGAGCTTCTAGAATTAAATCCGAATGGTCAATTTCTATTTCAAACAACGAAAGGAACTCCTTTCCAACTAACAGCAATTAACACCTATTTGAGAAATCATAAAGCTGACATGAAGATTGATAAAAAACTTAGTTCACATATTTTTAGACATACCCATATTTCAAAATTAGCGGAACTAGGAACTCCTCTGTATGCTATTCAGGATCGCGTTGGGCACGAAAATAGTGATATCACTGAAAAGATTTATTTGCATGTGACAAAGGGAGTAAAAGAAAAATTGAAAGAAGATATAGAAAAACTGTAACTTGTTGCCCCTTTTTTGCCCCTTTTTATTAATCAAAAATGTCCCAAATAGAAATCGTTAATATAAAAAAACAGAGAACAAAAAAAGAACCCTTGAATACCAAGGGTTCTTTCTCAGTCTGATAACGATGATTAACGACGGATTTCTTTGATACGAGCAGCTTTTCCGTGTAATGCACGTAGGTAGTACAATTTTGCACGACGTACTTTACCGTAGCGAACTACTTCGATTTTTGCAACACGTGGTGTGTGCAATGGGAATGTACGCTCAACGCCCACTCCGTTAGAAACTTTACGTACTGTATAAGTTTCGCTGATTCCAGCACCGCGGCGTTTGATAACAACACCTTCAAATAACTGGATACGTTCACGAGTACCTTCGACAACTTTTGCGTGAACACGCACAGTGTCACCAGGGCGGAACGCTGGGATGTCAGAACGTAATTGGTCTTTTGTTAATTCTTCGATTAATGGATTCATGGTTTTCTTCTCCTTATTCCAAATATTCTTATGAGCTTTTCTCACAGCGGAATATCGTAATAGTTAAGTGCTTGTACACTCACCATAAAATACTAACATACTATCAATCTACTGTAAAGAAGATTTTAGAAAAATTTACTTGGTTACATCTGCTGTTTTTTCTTGTTCTTCTTTCTTGATCTCTTCTAAAAATTTCGTCATTTGAGGTGTCCATTCAAGTGTTTCCAAGAGATCAGGTCGGCGTTGATAGGTTCTTCTTAGCGACTCTTTTAATTGCCATTCTTCAATCAATTTATGATTTCCATTTGTCAATACTTCTGGTACTTTCATCCCTTTATATTCTGCTGGACGAGTATATTGGGGATGTTCTAATAGACCAGTTGAATAAGAATCGGTTTGGGCAGAAGTCTGATTGCCTAACACATCTGGCAACAGCCGAACTGTTGCATCGATCATGACCATCGCACCTAATTCTCCCCCAGTAAGGACATAATCCCCTAAGGAAACTTCATCTGTCACTAATGTGCGGATACGTTCATCATATCCCTCATAATGACCACAAATGAATACCAGATGTTCTTCCTGTGAAAATTCTTCTGCCATTTTTTGATCGAATCGTTTACCAGCTGGGTCAAGAAGAATTACTCTTTTTTGGACATCCGGTGCAGCTTGTTCGATTGCTTGGATGTTATCATAGATGGGCTGGACTTTGAGCAGCATACCTGCTCCTCCGCCATATGGATAATCATCTACTGTCTGATGTTTGTTATCTGAATAATCACGGAAGTTAGAGATATTAATGTCTAATAATCCTTTATCTACAGCCTTGCCGATGATGGATTCTCCCATAGGGCCTTCAAACATTCTTGGAAATAAAGTCAATACATCAATCTTCATCGTCAATCAGTCCTTCTGGGATTTCTACACGGACCACTCCAGCTTCTAAATCGACTTCTTTGACGACAGAAGCGATATATGGAAGCAAGATATCAGCTTTTTTCGGACGTTGAACGACCCAAACATCATTGGCACCTGGTGACAAGATTTCTTTTACTTTACCTAGTTCCGTTCCATCTTCTTCCACCACACGCAGACCGATGATCTCGTGGTAATAGAATTCATTTTCAGCTAGATCTACAGAGTTGTCTTTTGACACTTTCAATATGCCATCCCGATATTTTTCCACATCATTGATAGAAGGATGTCCTTCAAAACTCAATAAGTCAAAATTTTTATGTTTGCGATGACTTTTGACTGTTAATTCCACAGGTGCTTTTCCATCTTGGAATAATGTCAGCACCGTCCCTTTTTTGTAACGTTCTTCTGGGAAATCCGTTGTTGAGATCACACGGACTTCACCTTTGATACCTTGTGTGTTTACGATTTTTCCTACATTCAAGTATTCAGTCAACTTATATCCCCATTTCTTTTTTGTCTGTTTTATTTTAGCATGTGCGGAGAGGCAATTCTAGTTTTCTTTTAGGGTATTAAGCCAAATTTATGCAAAACTGTGGCGTACTGTTTTTGATGACTTCTTATTTCTTGGAGCTGAGCACTTCTGTCATGGCTTCTTCATAGAAACTGCCATCTTCAATGCAGCTATAGGGTCTTGACGAGTGATCGTATAGACATTTTTCGGTTCTTGCCAACTTACTTCTACGGCTCGATTCGTCGTATCTCCCATATCAATAGTTATCTTACCAAATTGTTCAGGTACTGGCAGCCTGTTTTCTTCCAAATAGGCTACGATTTCTTTAGCTAACGGCAAGGGTTCTTGACCATCTATATTATTCCCACGGATCCGAATACGCCAATTTCCTTCTTGCCATTCAAGGTAGCTTGAACCTGCTGCTCCTTGCTGATACCCCGTGATTTGATGACCTAAATCCATTTGCTGCCCATTTGTATCGATCTCAAATGGCTGCAAGACTTGGATCGTTTCTTGACTAGAAGCAAATCCATATTGATAGAGATAAGTTGCAATAGGCGTTTCTTGATTCAATTCGTCAGCATTCAACCAGAGGGGACGATCTGATCCGTAATATAAAATAGAATAGCCTTGCTTTGTTTGTGCCGCTGCGACATTGAGATAGCCAGAAGAAATCGGTACATCTAAAGGCATGGGCACGTTTGGTTGTTGTTCTTTCAATTGGTTTAAAGCAGGCTTTTCCTCATTATTTGAGGTAGTCCTTGTTTGTTCAGTAGATGAAGCCGTTTTAGTATTACTTTTTTCTGTACTTGCAACAGTTTCAGATGTACTGCTTGATGGTTGCGTATTGTCTGATCTTTCAGTAATCAAACTGCAGGCGCTTAACAATAAGACAAACGGAATAAATAACATAGTATTTCTCATTATCTGTTCACTCCCTCCTATTATAAGGATACGCTTTCTTACTTCTTTTGCCAAATAATCATTTCTTCAATTAATAAAAAAACAAAAAAGCTGTACTCGGAAATTCGAGTACAGCACGTTTATTTACTTTTCCTTATCATCGATGATATTCAAACGCACTTTTTTTGGTGCATTGATCCGAACACCGTAAACGATCGTGCGGATTGCTTTGGCCACACGCCCTTGTTTTCCGATGATACGGCCAATATCTTCAGGTGCCACTGTTAGGTTGTACTCGTAAAAATCTTTCGACTCTACGACCTCTAACTTGACTTGATCAGGATAAGTGACTAGCGGACGAACGATTGTTAAGACTAAGTCGCTTAAATCTTTCATATCCGGTCACCTTATTTCTTTGAGAATTTAGCTTCGTGGTGTTTTTGCATAACGCCTTCTTTTGAAAGGATGTTACGTACAGTGTCAGAAGGTTGTGCACCTTTTGATAACCAGTCAAGAACTAAGTCTTCTTTTAAAACTACTTCTGCAGGGTCTTTCAAAGGATTGTAAGTACCTACAGTTTCGATGAAACGTCCATCACGAGGAGAACGTGAATCAGCTACGACGATACGGTAAAAAGGACTCTTTTTAGAACCCATACGTTTTAAACGGATTTTAACTGCCATTATTTATTTCCACCTCCATTGTTTTATTCACAAGATGTAGTGTAACAGTTTTTTTTTACCCTGTAAAGCTTTTTTTCTTTACAGCTTGATTAAATTCGATTTTTTTTAGGAAATAGCAGATTTTAGACTTCTTTTTTGTTAAAAACAAGCCACCCAGCTACGATGGATATGACGATAGAACAACATGTCACTGCTAATGACCGAGTATAATCTGCAAGGTGGATTTCTTTCGCAAGAAAATTTGAGGAAGAAATCAAATAAGTCGGTACATATTCTGCTACTTTAGAGAACAACCCAGCACCATAACTCAGAATGACCGTTCCCCCACTAGCCAACAGAACCGCATAATTGGAAGAAAGAAAAGCTGAATAAAATAAAATCAATGAATAAAGCCAACAACCAAAAAAATAATAAGTAAAACTGATAAATAAAGGATGGGTGATAATCGACTGGTCCCAATAATAAATAGTGTATGCTAGCGTAATACTATAACAGCACCAATAGCTGACACTCCAAAATAGTATACCCATGATCCATTTCGACAGAAATATCTTCCAGCGCTTCATCCCTTTTGTCAGCAAGTTGATGATTGTTCCGTTTTGGTATTCGCTTGTCAATATCCCACTGAATAAAAGAAGGAAAAAAATCAGCAACATCGGAATATTTTTATAAAATTGTGTCCATGAAGTCGTTGCATCAACTGTAATCTTCTGAACAGAAATCCCTGACTCTGCCAGAGTTGTTGACATAGCTTGCACTAAATAAGGAGTCAATTTAGCTAGCAATGGATTCATTATACCGAAAATCACTGTGAGCGCACTTAGCGTGATGATTTTTCCAGTACGCCAGTTTTCCTTTAGCTCCTTTTTGGCGAAGGCAATGAGTTGTCTCATGATTGAACGACCTCCAAAAAGAGTTTTTCTAGCGTAGGTTCTTCCATCTGGACCGATTGGACTGGCAATTGGTATTTGGCTAGCAAATCCATAGCAAAAAGCATTTCTTCTTTACTTTTTTGTGGATAAGCTATACGCAGTTCACTTCGGATCATCCCTCCAGGTAAAAGCTCTTCAAATTGTTCGCGCTCTTTTTTGGAAAAAAATACGATCTCAAATCCACTAGCATTTGTTTGCTTTTTCAATTCGTCCACTGATCCAGACAACACGATTTTTCCATTATCCAAAAAAGCAACTTTGTCACAGATACGCACCACATCAGATAAAATATGAGTTGAAAATAAAATCGTCGTTTGCTCTTTCACAGATGATAAGATATCTAATATTTCTTTTCGACCCACAGGATCAAGAGCAGAAGTTGGTTCATCGCAAATGAGTAACTTGGGCTCGTTCAACAATGCTTGAGCAATCCCTAAACGTTGTCGCATCCCTCTGGAAAATTTTTTGATCCGCTTCTTTTCATTCGACAGACCGACAAGTGACAACAGTTCACTGATTTTTTCCTTTATCCGCTGTTTAGGCATTCCTGTGAGTTCGCCGCAAAAGATCAAATACTCAGAAGCGGTCATATAATCATAAAAAACCGGTACATCAGCTAAATAGCCGATTTCTTGATTGGTCGTTGTTTGTCCGTACTCTACTTCTTTTCCGTTCACTCGGATCGTTCCGCTGTCTTTTTTGATAAGACCTAAGATCAGTTTCATAGTTGTCGTTTTTCCAGCACCGTTTTTACCGATGAAACCAAAAATCGTCTGTTCTTCTACAGAAAAAGATAAATCATCCAGCAATTTGTTTGTACCAAAAGACTTTGAGACTTTTTCAAGTGTCAAGATAGCCACTACGCATCCTCCTTGCCAAAAATCAAATAAAGGACAGGACCGATGAACTGCATACCAACAATAACAATAATCACCCATATCATTCGAGTTCCATGTTTATATGCAGAATGTGTAAAGATATGATGAAGTACATAAATAAGTAATCCAAACTGTACAATGATTAAAGGAATTAAAAACGGAAGAAATTCTTTGATGCCCATATTACTCGCCTGCCAATCGTTTTTTTAGTTTTTCAATTTTTGATCTTTCAATTTGTTGAAAAATCGGATTTTCTAATGCACTCAATGCCC
Source organism: Enterococcus sp. E5-162 (assembly GCF_035725965.1). Taxonomy (NCBI): domain Bacteria; kingdom Bacillati; phylum Bacillota; class Bacilli; order Lactobacillales; family Enterococcaceae; genus Enterococcus; species Enterococcus sp. E5-162. Next base: position 62,683 of record NZ_JAPRFV010000010.1, read on the forward strand.
CTTCCCTGATGATTTTCGTGTCTCTTATTTGCTGTACCCCAAGATCTGCTCCTTCAAATATCTCAGTTATCTCATCAAAATACCTATCACCATGAAGGATTCTGCCTTCCTCGCTTAAAAGTATAAGTGTCAAATCCACAAACTGTTTTAAGCACTTTATTACTTGTTCTTCTTTTTCATGTTTCGCATAAGCACAGGCTGCAGCATAAGAAAATTGAGCACAACTGTTGGGATGGACCGCCGTCAGGTTGAATGCTTGGATCACAGCATCTATTCTATTGACAGTTTCTTCTATAACCGGTAATTGAATGATTTGGATCAATAGATAATGAGTGGCTGAAGATACGAGATTGATTAAATGAGAAAACATGCTGAATTGAGTATAGCTTACCGCTTTTTTTGTTTGACCAGCGGCTCGGTACGCTTGGATAAGTAAGGTGTCGCTTTGCTGGGCAAAACGATAAGGGTCCGCTTTTTCTTCGATTTCAGATAAAGCTTCTTCTGGTTTGCCTAACTGGAGCATGACCGCTACTTTTAACAAAGAAGCATTATTGCATAGAGATAATTCTGCTGATTCTTCTACGATTTTCGTACATAACGCTTCTGCTTCAGACAGAATTGCTTGTTGTTCCTCCAGATCCTTTGTTAGCATAAAATGATTCAACCACAAAACGGCTACTTGTAAAAGAAAAGGATAACATGAGTAATATTGTTTGACCGCTTTTCTACAGTCCTCCATCACATATTCAAAGGGCTCTTCAGAAAAAGCGGTAGTCCACTGCTGATAAAAGTGTCTGATTTGCTCTTTCGTCAATTGAGGATGATAGCCGAGCAGTTCATCAACAGACACATCAAAAAAACTGGCTAATTTAGGCAATATGAGTACATCAGGCATACTTTGGCCTGTCTCCCATTTGGAAACAGAAGCTTTTGTCACACCTATGAATTCAGCTAGAATTTCTTGGGTCACGCCTTTTTCCTTTCGTAAATTTGCTACATTTTTCGATAATGATAATTCTTCCATCTTATCCCTCCTTTTTCTTCATTATATAGACTTTCCAAGAGGGTTGGCAATGGAGACTAACGATACTTCGCGATCATTTGTCAACTGAAACGAAACTTTTGCCAGTAAGTGTTTTTATTTGCTCCAGTTACTTATTTTTTGTAAGATTATTATAGATAGTTTGAAGGAGGAAAAATCGTATGACAAAAAAAATTGGATTTTTTATTGGTAGTTTAAGAAAAGATTCTTACAACAAAAAAGTAGCAGAAGCTTTTGCGAAATTGCTTCCTGAAGGGTACGAAAGTGTATTTGTAAAATTCGATGATCTGCCATTTTACAATGAGGATCTTGAAACCCCAGAAAAAGCGCCTGCTGAATGGACTCGTTTTCGTGAGGAAGTGAGTGGATTAGACGGTGTCGTTTTCGTTACTCCTGAATACAACCGCTCTGTGCCAGCAGTATTGAAAAATGCTTTAGATGTAGGCTCAAGACCTTATGGACACAGTGTTTGGGATCATAAACCAGGTTTAGTCGTTACTGCATCACCAGGTGGGATCGGCGGTTTTGGCGCAAACCACCATCTACGCCAATCACTTGTCTTTTTGAATGTGCCTACCTTGCAACAACCGGAAGCATATATCGGAAACGTTACGAATCTAATTGATGAAAACGGCAATATCGTTGAAGGAACATTAAGTTTCTTCCAAACGATTTTAGATGCATATCTAGATTTTTCTAACAAATTAGCAGAATAAAATTAGAACAGTAATAAAAAGGCAACTATGTACAGGACACTTCTGCATATAGTTGTCTTTTTTGTTTTTTTTGTTTCTACTTTCGTATATAATGCAATTCGATAAATTCACCGAATCGTGTCGTATCTAGCAATTCAAAACGTGCTTCATAGGTTCCTTTTTGGAATAAAGGGATTCCGTCCCCTAATAATACAGGGGCAATCTGGATATACCATTCATCAATCATTTGATGTTCTACTAACGGTTTGATCAATCGACCTCCACCCACAACCCAGATATCTTTTCCTTCTGTCATTTGTAGATTTTTTAGAAAAGCAACAGGCTCTTCGTGTACGACCTCAGCATCTGGCAATTGTAATTGTGCATTGGTTGAAAAAACGAAATTCTTTTTCTCTGGATAAATTGCTTCGGTTTCCAAATATTTTTTTGCTTCCTGATAAGTTTTCCTGCCCATGATGGTCGTATCGATTGTTTCATAAAAAGCTTCATAAGTGGTTTGCTCACCTGTCGGAGTGTCAAAAAGCCATTGAAGATCATCCGTTTTCGTTGCCAAATAACCATCTAAACTTACAGCGCCATAAAATATGATTTTTCGCATGCTTTATTCGTCCTTTCTTTATTTTTTGCCGATACGTACGACCTCTTCTTTGCGGAAACAACTGTCAAGGTGATCATTGATGATCCCGACTGCTTCTAAAAAAGCATAGATTGTTGTACTTCCGATAAACTTAAATCCTCTTTTCTTTAGATCCTTTGCTAATTCATCTGAAAGAGGACTTGTTGTCGGGACTTCTTCTTGTGAATGATAAGAAGAATCAACGATTTTTCCATTAGAAAACGACCAAAGATACTCAGAAAAACTGCCGAATTCTTCTTGAATCTTCAAGACTGCTTTAGCGTTTTGGACAGCAGCTTCGATTTTTCTGCGGTTCCGAATAATTCCTTTGTTTTCCATTAGTTCGCTCATTTTTGTTTCTCCATAATTTGCGACTTTTTGGATATCGAATTGATCATATGCTTTATCGAATGCTTCACTTTTATTTAAAATCGTCTGCCAACTCAATCCTGCCTGATTGATGTCGAGCATCAATTTTCGGAACAGCTTTTGGTCATCATATTCAGGAACACCCCAGACAGTATCATGATATTGCTGCATATTTTCTGTCTGTTCACTCCACGGACATCTCATTTGTGCCACCTCTTTGTTTAGAGTAATTGTATCAGTAAAGAATAAAAATTGCTGATAGAAAAGCTCCGGCAATAGACATTTTCAGTCTGTACCGAAGCTGTTTTTTTTATCTTATTTCCGTTTTTTCTTTTTCTTCTTATTTTTCTTGATCATTCGATTCATCGCCATTTTGCCTAGTTTCCCTTTGACGCCTGATCCAAACATTTGGTCCATACCTGGGATGTTCATATCCCCTTTGGACATTTGTTGCATCATTTTTCTTGATTCCTTGAATTGCTTGATCATTCGGTTTACTTCAACCACACTGTTTCCAGAACCAGCAGCAATTCGGCGACGACGGCTTGGATTCAACAGATCAGGATTTGCTCTTTCTGCTGGTGTCATAGAATAAACCATCGCTTTTTTGCGTTCAACATCTTTTGGATCTACCTTGACGTTTTCGATTCCAGGGACTTGATTCATTCCTGGGATCATTTTGATTAGATCTTCCAGTGGGCCCATCCCCATCACTTGATCGAGTTGTTCAATAAAGTCATTGAAATCAAATGAGTTTTCCCGCATCTTCTGTGCAAGTTCTTCCGCTTTTTTCTCATCATAGTCTTGCTGCGCTTTTTCAATCAGTGTCAGCATGTCCCCCATACCAAGGATACGGCTAGCCATACGATCTGGGTGGAATACTTCTAAGTCAGTCAATTTTTCACCAGAACCGATGAATTTGATTGGTGCGCCTGTCACTGAGCGGATCGATAATGCTGCCCCGCCTCGAGTATCCCCATCAAGTTTAGTGATGACTACTCCAGTAATCCCTAATTGCTGATTGAAGCTGTCAGCTACATTGACGGCATCTTGACCAGTCATGGCATCGACAACCAGCAAGATCTCATTTGGTTGAGTTAATTCTTTGATTTGTTTCAACTCATCCATCAATGTTTCATCGATGTGTAGACGTCCTGCCGTATCGATCAATACATAGTCGTTTTTCTTTTCTCTTGCTAGCTCCATCCCTTGACGAACGATTTCTACTGGGCTGACTTCTGTTCCCATATCAAATACAGGAACATCTAGCTGTTGACCTAATACTTTCAATTGGTCGATCGCTGCTGGCCGATATACGTCCCCTGCGATTAGGAGCGGACGAGCATTTTCATTTTTCTTTAAATAATTCGCTAATTTACCGGTAAAAGTTGTTTTACCTGCCCCTTGTAGACCAGCCATCATGATAACAGTTGGTATTTTTGGTGATTTATTTAACTCTGCTGTTTCAGAACCAAGTGTGATTGTTAATTCTTCATCAACGATTTTTACGATTTGTTGTGCTGGTGATAAACTTTCCAGCACTTCTGCCCCTACCGCACGTTCGCGTACGCGTTTAGTAAAGTCTTTGACTACTTGCAAGTTAACATCGGCTTCTAGTAAGGCAAGGCGGATTTCCCGCATCATTTCTTTTACGTCAGCTTCTGATACTTTTCCTTTTTTTCTTAGTTTTCCCATCGCCTGCTGGAGACGTTCAGTTAAGCTTTCAAATGCCATATTTTCTTCATTCCTTTTATTTATTCTTCGATTGCTTGAATTTGCTGTACATATTCAAGCAGTTTTTTATCTTCCGGATACTTATCTGTAATATATGCGGTCATCTTTTCCAATATCTGTTCTCGGACAATATAATCAGAGAAGAGATGGAGTTTTTTTTCATAATCCTCCAAGATCTTGCTTGTCCGCTTGATATTATCATATACTGCTTGACGACTTACTTCGTATTCTTCCGCGATCTCGCCTAATGAAAAATCATCTGCATAATATAACTCCATGTAGTTCATTTGTTTTTCTGTCAATAAGGTCGAATAAAATTCAAAGAGCGCGTTCATTCGATTGGTCTTTTCGATTTCCATTCTGCTCACCTCTAGTTTTCAGCCATTCTTCATCAGAGAGCACAGTCATTTTTTGCTGAATAAAATAAGCAGTGGCCACTCCGGCGCCATCTTTTGTTATTCCGGAAAAGCTTCCATCATAAATCGAATGGGTCCCGCATGAAGGGCTTTTTTCCTTCATGATGACTAGATCAATGTGCTTTTCCTGCAATTTTTGATAGGCTTTGATCGCGCCGTTTTTGTACGCTTCCGTTACATCTTCACCGCTTGTCGTCCATACTTTTGCTTGATCTTTCCACACATCGAACCCATTTCCACCAATGATTTCAGCAGGATCTCTAGGAATTGACAATCCGCCGATTACTTCTGGACAGACCATGACGGCTTCGCCAGTTTCAACTAGTTCCATCAATTCTGGTACTTCTTTTTTCTGTCCATCATAGCGACAGGCCAGACCGCCTAAACATGCACTGATTCCAATCATTGACTGCTCTTCCTTTCTATTCAGCAAAGTGCCTTCCTATTATACCATTTATTTCTTCTGTAAAATAGCCCCTTGTACTGATTCTATGCTAAAATATAAACAGAATGAAACCTATTTAAAGGAGATTTGAATGAAAAAAATACTAGTTGTTGATGATGAACCTTCTATTGTGACGCTCTTGACGTTCAATTTGGAAAAAGAAGGCTATAAGGTAACCAGTGCCGCAGATGGAGGCGAAGGATTAGAATTAGCATTAGAACAATCATTTGATTTCATCATTTTAGATGTGATGCTTCCAACGATGGATGGCATGGAGATCACTCAGCGGCTGCGTCAAGAAAAAAATGAAACACCGATTTTGATGCTGACGGCTAAAGATGATCAGGTGGATCGAATCATTGGTCTGGAGATAGGTGCTGACGACTATTTGACCAAACCATTTAGTCCACGTGAAGTATTAGCCCGTATGAAAGCCATATTCAGACGGATCGAACCTCGTAAGCAATCAAAAGATGAAGCTGAGCCTGAATATCTATCGATTGGACAAATCACTGCTGATTTGACCAATTATCAAGTCACCGTAGACGATCATCTGATTGAACTCACACCGAAAGAATTTGAATTACTCGTTTATTTCATGAAACGAAAAGACCGTGTGATCGATCGCGACACATTGCTAGACCGCATTTGGAATTTTGACTTCGCAGGACAAAGCCGTATCGTAGATGTACACGTTAGTCATTTGCGAGAAAAAATCGAGCGAGATCCAAAACATCCAAAGTACTTGGTGACTGTTAGAGGATTTGGCTATAAGTTTCAGGAACCAAAACGATGAAATGGAAAAAAATTTATGAGCGTCTCTTCTTTCTTATTCTTTTAATTAGTTTGTTTTTTGGTGGTTGGCAATTGATCTCCCATTATTTCCAACAACAGATCGTCGAACAGCAAGAAAGCTACCTGACAAAAAAAGCACAACTACTGATCCGGCAATTAGATGTCGAAAACCTCCAAGCAGCGCAAAACAAAACTGCTTTGGAAGAATTCGTCCATCAGTCGAACGAACGGATCACTTTAATGGATGCTACTGGAAAAATCTTATTTGACACAAACAATGAAACATTGAATGAACGGCGAAGTTCTCGTCCAGAAATAAAAGCTGTATTGAATGGTGGGAACCTAGGTAGCGCTTTGCGCAAAAGTACTACTTTGAATGAGGATCTTTTATACGTCGCATTACCAGTCAAAAAAGGAGGCCAGTTAGAAGCCATTTTACGTATCGCAGAACCGACAAGCGGATTTTTACCGAGAACGGAGAGCTTTCGCCGTTGGGTCTTTTTCTTCTTTCTGTCTTTCTTCCTTGTTCTTGCAGGAATGATTTATTACCTGATCTACCAAAAAAATCAGCCTTTGAAAACTGTCCTGCCTGTTCTTAGAAAAATGGTACAAAATCCAAACCAAGCAGAAGTAATCATGCAGACACCTGACCAATGGGAGGAATTGTATCAAACAATCAATGAGCTGAGCGAACAAATGAGTAAGATGTATCGAGCGTATACTACAACAGAAGAACAATTGTACACATTATTAAATGAACTGATGATAGGCGTATTCCTGATTGATGATGCTGATTCTCGTTTACTACTGCTTAATCCAAAGATGCAGTTGCATTTAAACGTGACAAGCTATGAACCTGAACAACGATACACAGAAGTCATCCAAGAGCCAAAACTCATTCAGCTGATTCACCAAGTGACTCCTGAGCATCCGCTGATCCATCAGGAGATCACCATCGCTGAAGGACGACAGACATTAGACTTGAGTTTGCGCTACTTTACTAATTCAGAAGGTACCGGACAGATTCTAGGGGTGGCGTATGACTTAACGAAAGTGCGACGTTTAGAAAAGCTACAAAAGGATTTCGTGGGCAACGTCTCCCACGAATTAAAAACTCCTGTGACTTCACTGATTGGTTTTACCGAGACTTTACTGGATGGTGCAAAAGATGACCCACAAACTCTGACTTCTTTTCTTGAGATCATGCAAAAAGATGCGATTCGGTTAGATAAATTGATTCGGGAAATCATCCAGCTGTCAAAAGACGGTGAAAATTCTTACGAGATCCAGACGATTTATACAGAACCTTATTTCCAGCAAATCGTTCAAAATTATCAGCCAATCATCGAAAAGAAACGGTTGACGATTCGATTGATTGGAAAGAACGAACCATTTACTACTAAAACAGATATCCTTTATCCAATCCTCAAAAATCTGATTGAAAATGCTGTCCAATACTCAAAAAACGACAGCGAGATCATTATCCGTTATCAGGCAACAGATGAATTATCGTTTTCTGTCCAAGATTTTGGTATAGGTATCGACATTGAGGATCAGGAACGGATCTTTGAGCGTTTTTACCGCGTAGACAAGGCACGAAGCCGACATTCAGGCGGGACCGGACTAGGGTTAGCGATTGTAAAAGACTACGTGCAACTCCTTCATGGTACAATTACTGTAGACAGTCATCTTGGAACAGGTTCGACTTTCACCGTTACCATTCCGAAAAGCAATTAAATAAGGCCTGCTTGCAGCAATGTTTAGATGTCTAACGATCATCTACTACGCTGAAAAGCAGGCTTTTTATTAGCTAAAAACGCTGAGCCACATGTTATAGATCTTTGTCATGATGTGTAGCTGTCTTTTCTGACATCTTTACAATCAGCTCCTGGTTCATTTTCTGATAAGCATCTATAGCATAATCAGCAAAACTTTGTGTTTTTTGATTCAAATAATCCGTTAATTTTTCGGGATGATTTACTATTAATTCTCTTGCTTGTTGGTCTGTACTTGCTAACTCTTTCGATAGATGGTCTCGAACTTTTTGGCGAGTTGGTAAAGTAATATTTTTCTTAAAATCACTATAGTATGGCTTCGTCAAGATGTTCGTCAACCGATATGTCCAGTAAGCGGAAATATCATCTGGCATATCTGTTCCTTTTTGATAAGCTTCGGGTGTCTCGCTTATATTGCTATAAAATGGTATATAATTGCTTGTATCAGGAATCCCCAACGCTAACCAATGGATACCACTGATTTCTTCTGGTACATTGTTTCTTATCTGTAGAATATGAGATTCCATCGTATTCGGCACAGAGATTGGACGATACTTATCTGGCTTTGTCCCTTCGATGGTATCATATTCAGTACCATTAAAGTGTAATGTCATGATATAAGCTGTTTCTGCAATTGAAATAGGTTTATCTGGTTTGACAAACATCTCAAATGAACGATCTGTTATTTTTTGTTTCTTTGAAGGTGTCAGTTTTCTCTGTGCATCCCATATCCTAGGAAGATTGTATTTTTCATCCTTTGACTTATCTGCAAATATGTCTCTTAAAGAAATATCCCGTTTCGTATTTATCAGTTGATTCTTTTCTAAAAAAGATTCTAAATCTGCTGAACAAAGATAAGAATCTTTGTCCTTCAAATCAAATGAATCAATTGACAACATATTAGGAATAACTGCATAACAGTCATCTGGAACTTTGACAGCTGCCCACTGATGACCACTAAGTATCTCCATATACCAGATTTCATTTTTATCAGAGAAAATCACACCATTTGTCTCCGCAGCTCCTTGCTTAGCAACGATTTTTTCTAATCGTTCTACCCCTGCTCTTGCTGAATCAATATAAGGAAGGGTCACGGTCAACATAGAGTCTTCTGCAATACCATGCGCGGTATATGGATCTTTTTTCAATATCTCTTCCTTTGTCGTAGCTGATTCAGTAGCGCTCATTGCAACGTTCTTGCTATTGATACCATCTTCTTCAAATAATCCTTCTGACGTATCCCATTCTGGGGTCGCTGTGTACTTCAGCTGTTCTTTCGGAAGATCAAGGGTAAATCCATTCCCTTTTGATACAAAATGTGAAGGATTCGTATTTTCTTTTCTGACAACAAAGTATTTTGACCAAGCCGTGTTCAGATCTTCATTTCTAGCAATCATCGTTGAACCATCTACTGAAGCATTTTTTCCTACTAAAATCGTCGTACAAGCATCAATAGAAACTGATAAGAAAATCCCATACAGTACACCTAAAAATAAACTAAATTGAAGCAATCTTCTATTTTTCATTTGAAGCATCCCTCCCACTTTTGTAAAAACGCTTTCAAAATGATTATAGGACACCTGAAGTAAAGATTTAATTGGTTTTCTATAAGTTCTAGATAAAAATTTGCTTTGTTTTTTATACAGAAAGAAGCTTAGAAAATACAATTTTTTAGTTAATGTATTTTTAAGCTTCTTTTATCTTATTAGTCATTTATTTCTTTTGAATACTCGAAGGAACCGAGGCAATTTATTTATTATCTCCGGCTCTTTTTCATTTTTACGTTCAAACAAATATTCTACCAATGTAGTCAAATGCCTAAAAATCGAATCTGCCGAGAAAAATAAAATACTCAACAACAAAAGCGATACAGCTGAGATACCGGTGATTGAAAACAGTTTATGCAAAAAAACGACCGAAAAAAAGATACCGCTAGCACAGAAAAGAATGATCTGACTTCTGAATTTATTCAGCGGTGAACAGATTTTATAGAGAACAAGAAATCCTACTGCAATCAAAAGCATAGTAGATGCTGTAGAAACATCTGTTTTATTTAGATCCAAAGTCACCCCGCAGATCACCAACGCACCGACTACGATCATATCTGTCAGTCCACCTGGCACAGCCTTTTCCATCACATTCATGATGAACTTCCCTCTGATTCGCTTTTTGTTTTCTTCTAGAGCAAGCAAGAAAGATGGAAGTCCAATCGTAAACAAACTAATCAATGTGATCTGTGATGGTTCTAAAGGATAGGTCAAAGCAAAGATGACTGAAAACAGCGAAAGCAAAAAGGAGAAAATATTCTTCACTAAAAACAAGCTGGCTGATCGCTCAATATTGTTCACGACGCGCCGTCCTTCTGCAACAACTTCCGGCATGCGTGAAAAGTCAGAATCAAGCAAGACCACTTGTGAGGCCTGCATGGCGGCTTCATTGCCAGAAGCCATCGCTATACTGCAGTCTGCTTCTTTCATGGCTAGAATGTCATTCACGCCATCACCTGTCATAGCTACTGTATTGTTACGCTTTAGCAATTGAACGAAGATTTTCTTTTGTTCTGGCTTGACGCGTCCAAAAACTGTATATTTTTCGACAGCTGCTTCATATTCTTCTTCTGATAATTTAGACGCATCAACGTACTGATCAGCATGTGAAATCCCTGCTTGGACAGCTACATTAGATACGGTGAGCGGATTATCTCCAGAAATCACTTTGATGGCTACTTGCTGTTTTTTGAAGTAATTGAATGTGGCTTTTGCTTCTTTTCTGATAGGATTAGCGATCAGGATATACCCTAATGGTGTGACTGCCTCCGTTAATACTGGTTCTTCAAGAATCCCATCGTACACACCAAAGACCAACACGCGATAGCCTTTTTCAGCGAAAGAAACAAACTCTTCCGCATATTCCGGCAACTGATCTCGCAAAACCATTTCGGGTGCTCCTAAAACATATACCTTGTCTCCCAACGCTACACTGCTGAATTTTTGGACAGAAGAAAAAGGAATGACTTGGTGATAGGATTGATCAGTGGTTTTTGTAAAGTATTCTTTGACGGCTTCCATTGTTGCATTGTCTCCTGCCATCGCTTTTGCATAGTCAGCAATGCGCTCTTCCAGTTGATCTGATTGGCTGATTATTTTTTGTTTTTTAGAGACAATCACTTTTTGGACAGACATTTTGTTTTCTGTGATCGTTCCTGTTTTATCTACACAAAGGACATTTACTCTTGCCAATGTCTCAATGCTTTTCATATTGTGTAAAAGAACTCTTTGCTTTGCTAGTTTAGTCGCACTTAATGCTAATGCAATCGTCGTTAACAAGTACAGTCCTTCAGGTATCATACCAATCAATGCTGCTTCCATTGCGACGACACTTTCTTTCATCGTGTTTCCATTAAAAAAGTAACTTTGAGAAAAAAGCAGAATACCGATAGGAATAATGATGATCCCAATCCATTTGATCAATTGATTAAGAGAAGCAATCATCTCCGACTGTTCTCCTTCTCCCATTGTCTTGGCTTTGACTGTCAATTGGGAAATATACGAATCTGCTCCGACTTTGTCTAATCGGGCGTAAGCTTTTCCGGAAACAACGAAACTGCCGGACATCAATGGATCACCTATTTCTTTGGTTATCTCATCTGCTTCACCTGTTAATAAAGCCTCGTTGACTTGCAGTTTTCCTTCCACGACCTCTGCATCTGCTGGAATCTGATGTCCAGTCTCTAGAATAACAATGTCATCTAATACAAGGTTTTCTATATCTACTGTTTGCTCTATCCCCTCTCTTATGACATTGACTTTTGCTGTATTCAATACATTCAATTCATCCAAGACTTTTTTGGATCGAATTTCCTGAAAGATAGCGATTCCTGTATTGGCTATGATAACTGGTAAAAAGGTCAAGTTTTTATAAGATTCTACTAGGCAAAGCAAAATGGCTAAGATAAGAAAGATCAAATTGAAATACGTAAAAATATTTTCCAATATAATTTGTTGGTTTGTTTTGAATGTGGGATCGACCGAATCGTTTGCTGCACCTTTTTCTATTCGTTCCTTGACTTGTTCTGCTGTCAATCCTTCTTTGTACGAGGGAAAAAGACGGATAACTTTGTCAGATGATTTTTGTGTTATTTTCTTTTTTTTACTTCGATTTGTCCATTTATTCTTCATGTGGCTACCTCGATCAATTTCGTTTTCTGGATATTTACAAACTTCTCCTATCCAGTATAGAACAGATATGAAAAGTGTTCCTCCTATTAAGCTTGCATACACCTTTCATTCCTGTCATATAGCAAAAAAAGAGCGACGACAGTTCTATGTCGTCGCTCTTTTTCTCAATTAAAGGAAAAATCTATATGCGGGGAAAGATAGTTGATTTTTCCTTGATTGTCACTATAACTGTAGCATATTTATCTGCTAGTTATTTGATATTTCCTTCGTGGTCACGTTCTACTTCCATCATTGTGATTGGTAAATAGCCCAATTCTTTAACAGGTCCTTCTTGGATTTCTTCTGTCATCATGTAGTCTAAGAATTTTTGGACTTCAGGGGAAGGTTTTCCGTTCGTGTACATATGTTCATAGGACCAGATTTTCCAGCTGTTATCTGCTACATTCTCTTCTTTTGGTTCTACACCGTCGATACTTAGTGCTTGTGTGGAATCATCGAGATATGAGAAGGCCAAATAGCTGATTGCTCCTGGTGTTTGACTTACCAACTGCCGAACAGTTCCTGATGAGTCTTGTTCTTGGGACTGTATAGGTGTGGCACCATCTAATCCCCATTTTTCAAATGTCGCACGGGTACCGCTGCCGTTTGCACGGTTCACAACGTTGATCTTTTGATCTTTCCCGCCAACTTCATTCCAATTAGTGATTTTTCCTGTAAAGATATCAATCAATTCCTGTTTTGTGATATCTTTGACACCTGTATCTTTGTTGACGATTGGTGCCATCCCAACTACTGCTACTTTATGATCCACTAATTTAGAGGCATCGATCCCGTCTCTTTCTTCTGCAAATACATCAGAGTTTCCGATAGTAACTGCTCCAGCTTCGACTTGGCTCAAACCAGTTCCACTTCCTCCTCCTTGTACAGAGATTTGATAATTCGGATTTTCTTGTACAAAACTTTCTTGTGCTGCATCGACCAAAGGCTGTAATGCTGTCGAACCTACCGCAACGATTTTTACCTGTTCATTTGAGTCACTTGAATTATTTTGTGTGGCAGAGCCATCTGTATTTCCTGATCCTGAGCCGCATCCGGCTAAAAGAACTCCCATCATGCCTAGAGTAAACAATACTTTTTTCATTTTATTGCTCCTTTCTTATTTACAACTAAAGTTTATCAGTCGACTGTAAATCCCTCGTATGGTTGCTGTAAAAATATAGTTAAGTTATGTAAAAATCATGTAAACGTTTTTCAGATTCTTTACACGATAATAAAAAAGCATATGAGAAACAGGCGTTTTCCGCCGCTCATATGCTTGTTACCGATGATCCACCATCAACGGTTATTTTTTATAGATACAGATCGTTCACTTTTTATCCGGATCTCTGTCCAGAAGTAAAAGAATGTCGCAAGAATAAATGAGACAATGACTAAATAGAAACACGGTTTAATGGTCAAGAAATACATGGAGGGATATGCTGAATCCTTCAGTCCGCTCTCGCTCAAACCATTAGGGCCGATGATCATGCGAGGCAACAAGGAAAACATAGATGTGAATATGAGTAAACAAGAAAAATAAAGCAGCTGCCAATTATAATGATTGATCAGAGATTTTGGCAGTAATAGACCTACACTTATCACTAAGTAAAAAATAGTCAAAGCTGGAAAATTTCTAGAAACCACAAATCCACTTCCTTGGATCAGCCCTAATATCTCGGCACCTTGCACAACAGCATTTACCCATGTAAAAGGTAGCAAAACGATAGGAAAAAACCAAAAAAATAAATAAAGCCGATCAATTACTGTTTTTCTTCTCATCAATGTTCCCCCAAACCAATTTTTCTTTCATCATACTATACAATTTTCTATCTAAAAAAATTAGGGGGAAAAACTTTTTTTTTAGAGATAATGGCATGAGAGTTTATTCATTTAATCTAGAAATAATGAAAAAGTAATTGATTATTATATGATTCAATTTACAATAAAATTAACAAAATAATAACACTTGTTAGGTGGTGACAAAATATGATAAAAACGTGTTGGAAGAATCTTCCATTGCTTTTATCTTTTGTTCCTTATGTGCATTTCGCTTTACTGCTTGATTTCCATTATCATTCCGTAAGCGGATTCATCACGTTGATATTTTTATCTCTTTTTGCTGGGTATTATTTCCAAAAAAGCAGGCGTATTTTATCTTTATTTATCGCCAATATTATATCTACTGTCACTTCCTATTTATTTTGCGTCAATTTTGCTGAATGGCGGTACTTTTATCATCCTTTAAAACCGACCCAACTGATTTTGATTCTAGCTGGCATTTACTTAGTTCCACAAATCCTTGGATCGTTATGGGCGGTAGCCTTATCTTATAAAAAAAGCACGGCATCCCTAAAAAAATAAACCCTATATGTACAAAGAGAAGCTTTTTTTCTTTTTGTACATATAGGGTTTTCTTATAATTCATGTAGAAAAATTTTTTTGATAATAATCTTATCCATCAATTGGGATTGACTGTTTTGCTCCCCTATGATTTCAGCGATGATGGTCCGATTTTGCGGTTTTCTTCTTAGCTGGTAATTGATTTTCCCGGTTTTCATCAATTCGCTGAGCATATCCACGACCCCGCCAAATCCGGTTTTTTTCGTAATAAAACCAAGTGCGACCATTCGTTCATCTAGATTTTTTGCTGTAATCGTCACACCAGTAATAAGCGAGTGCTGTAATGTTTGTGCCAACTCTTCCATCCCTTCAGCATTGGATACGACGGAAGCTGTTTTATTGACAGATTCTTCATGTATTTCTTTTTCCTTTGGTTCTTTCAGTTCCTCTTTCACTGTTTGACGAAGGACATCTAGTTCTTGCAAGAGCGTTTCGTATTGTTCTTGGGTCAACATCACACCAGCTACTTTTTCCCGATTAAATATATATACGCCAGTTCCCGCGTCTCGCGCTTGAGCAAATACATCCATCGGCGATCGTTTCACTTCTGTGATCGAAGATGTGGGAACTTCTAATTTCTTTAATTCCAATGGATTTCCTCCTTTACTAATCGCTTTTTATTATAGCATAGACTGACTTGTTTTGATCTGTTTTCCAAAGGTTTTATCGGTTTTTCCCTAACCAGTAATTGATATCCGTAAGTAGTCTTTCAATACCAAATGAAGGATGGTACAGATACGTTTTTTGATCTTCATTATGGTCTAATGGAAAAAAATGATCCGTAATCACTAGATCTGCATAACGAGGTGGCTTATTTCGAGTGCAAACATGGATCGAAATCCGTTTTCGATGTCTTAGGGTTTTGTTCAGTACCCCGGCAAGTCTTCTTGCTTCCTGATGTTCATAACGAAAAAAAAAGACGATTTTCACTTCAGGAGGATGGACATCTAAATACCCCCGTTCTTGGAGTGTCTTAAGTAAAAGCATTCCCCACTCAACTGCGGGGTGTGCAAGTGCTTGTTGGATTGCTAGACGAAATTGATACAGTTTATCTTTGGAATTGGGAAACTTTTCTAATGTTTCCTGATAATAACGAACTTCTTCTTCCACCAATCGATCATGGATACCAATCACATAACGAAGCCATTCTTGGTAAAGTACTTTTGTCAGCTTTGATTTATTTCCACTTTCAAACTCACTATTCAGCCAAAACAGCGAATCAAGCTTTTCAGTTACGATCGTCAATTTCCGATAGTCTTGTGTCTCTTCTATCCGTTCCCACCGTTTTTCAGTAATCTGGTTACAGCTCAAGCGCAAAATCGCTAGATAATTTTTTTCTTTTAGTGGCAAAATCTGCTCTTCTCTAAAAAGTAATTCTGGAAACAACTCAAAGAAAAGGGTTCGACTGTCTCCTAAAATCTCGATTTCTGCCGGATCCTTTCGTTGCTTCAATAATTGGATGAATGTCTCTGAAAAGGATTGCTCTCCATCGTCTGCAAAAAAATGGGGGAAATCTTTCAAGAAACAAAATAGCAGGTACCGTATTTTTCTTTCTGAACCAAAGATCTGCGCTTTTTTATAAGAAAACGAAAGGTGATACTCACCAAACCATTTTCTCAACCGCTCTTGTGTCGAACGATCATACTCCTGCTCATAAGGTTCATTCAACAGCAGATTTTTCAGTAGACAAAAAGGTGGTGATTGAATCAGAAAAACAAAAAGGAGGTAGGGTTCGCTATATCCTTGATCATAAACTAACTGAACGGTTTTCTTATGAAGAATCAGCTGGATTGGACAGTCGCTTTCTGCCAAACGTTTTAGATGCCGATCAACTGTTTTGACATCGATTTTCAGTTCTTCAGCTAGATCCGTTTTTCGCCAGATCAGATCTTTCATTAGGTTGATTAGTGAAAATAAATTCTGTGCATTTTTTGATAATAGTTTTTGCCATCTCATTGATCATCTCTCACCTAGTTTCTAAACATATTGTTTGATCAGAAAGGGCTCTTTTCTAAAAAGATAAAAAGTCCCTTTCTATTTACTTAATTACGCAAATTTCTCTCATTATTTTTTATTTTACTTAATTTAATTGTATTCTCATTTTAAAACGAATGTATTTAAAAAAAACATAATAAAATCACTTTGCTTGTAGGATGTATCCCCTTCCATTACAATTAAATTAAATAGTGATTTCATGAGAAGGTGATGTGAAAATGGAAGCTAAAATCGAAGAATCCAAACAAAAAATCGATCAGTTGATACAAGAATTAGAAAAAGCGGTCATCGGTAAACGTTCCACTATCCAATTGATGATCGTTGCCCTGCTAGCAGGTGGTCATGTCTTGTTCGAAGATATTCCCGGTGTAGGTAAAACATTACTAGTCAAAGCACTAGCAAAGGCTGTGCAAGGAACCTTTAGCAGAGTCCAATGCACACCTGATCTTCTTCCTAGTGATATTTTGGGCTTTTCCGTCTATAACTCACAAACAAAAGAGTTTGAATTTCGTCCGGGGCCAATCTTTACAACGATCTTGTTAGCAGATGAAATCAATCGTACGACTCCCCGTACTCAGTCAGCACTTTTAGAAGCAATGGCAGAGAATCATGCAACGATCGACAACAATACATACCCCCTAGACAATCATTTTTTTGTCTTAGCTACACAAAATCCAATCGAGTATGAAGGAACATATCCTTTGCCGGAAGCACAGCTCGATCGTTTTTTATTCCGACTACAAATTGGTTATCCTTCTTTTGACGACGAACTTCTGCTACTTTTGGATAAATTCGAAAAAGTGTTGGATAATTTGAAGGTCGTCTTGAACAGTCATGAAATAGAAGAAATAAAAACAAGTGTGGCGAATGTCTTTGTCAGCCCAGAAGTGGCATCTTATGCCTTGCAGTTAGTATCCGCAACAAGAACCCACTCTGCTATCCAGCTTGGTATCAGTCCACGAGGAAGCCTTGCCTTTATTCAAGCAGCAAAAGCCTATGCATTAATCCATGGGAGAAATTACGTCACGCCCAAAGATTTGCAGGAGTTAGTTCCTTTCGTTTTTTCTCACCGCTTGATTTTTTACGATCGTTCATTGAAGGAAGACGAAAAGACACAAATGATCCATGCCCTTGTTGCACAAATCCCAATTCCCGTGAGGTAGATAATGGAAAAAGCCAAAGATTATTTCATTAATTTTGTGTTATTTCTGATATATTTCGTCATTGTCTTTTTTGCTCTTGTATTCAACAATTCTTTAGGGTGGTTCTTATTGGCTTTTTTTACTCTTTATGTATCATGGAGTGTGTTTTCATTAAGCACCTTTCTAAAGAAACTTTCTGTTACTGGCACAGTCCAGCCAGTCGTTTATCGTAAAAAAAGTATACAGGTTATTTTTTCTATAGCCAAAAAAAGAGCTTTTTCTTTCCCTCTCCCTCGTTTACAGATCGTCTTTCCAGAGATCTTTGCAGAAAAAAAACAAGAAATATTGATCCTTACAAATAAACCGCAAGAAGTCCAAGTACTTTGGCAACCAAAAGAGAGAGGGTTCCATGAAGCATTAACCGTCATTTTTACAGCCTATGATAGTCTAGGACTTTTTAGAAAAAGGACAAGAAGAGAGCTTTCTTTTCCTGTGACTGTTCTTCCTGCTTTTCATAAAACTCAAGCAGAAACATTGCAAAGAGTTCTGGAAAAAAAACAACAGCTGAACGCGTATCAAAAAGGTCTTGATTTTCGAGAACATCGCTCTTATCGCCCCGGCGATTCTTTTAACCGAATCGATTGGAAATTGTCTGCTCATAGTCAAGAGTGGTTATACCGCGAATACGAGTATCAAGAAGAATATTCTCCGCTTCTTTGCTTTTGGGGTTCACCTAGCTTGAAATTTGACCATCTGCTAGATTTGTATTTTTCTTTATGGCATCTGAGAAAAGAAAAGCAGCCGGAACTTCTGATATTAGGCGACCGTACCTTTCATGGCAAAGATCCTGGATATACCTATTTTGCTTCTTTGAACGCTGGCGATGAGAAAACTTTTTTGGCACACTTGAAAAAACAGGCAAAAAAACAAATCGTCCTCTTTATTCCTGAGCATTCTCCTGAAGTCTCAGAAGCTGTCGAAACATTGTCGAAAGATCGAACGGTCTATCTTGTTTATTTCGCAGAAAAACAAATCATGATACAAGAAAAAGACAAGGTATGTTCACTGTCAGGAGGTGAATGGATTGACGATTAAATGGGAAAAATACCTGCGTGGCGTTTATTCCTTTATGATGCTAAGTGTAGGTGCTCCGATATTTGTAGCAGCTAATCAATTGCAAAATAGCTATCCTCTTATCCTGACTATTGGTATCCTATGTCTTATTGTCTGCTGTATTCCTAAAAAATGGGTACGATTGCTACTTTCTTTGCCAGTAATGATTGGCTGTTTGTTTACCTATTTTCCTTCAAAGACAATTTCTTTATTATGGGTCGTACAGTTTTTTTCGTCAGTTACAGAGGAATTCTTCCATCTATCCCAAGGTAAACTTCATTATTTACCAGAAAAGACAGCTTTTTTTCTCATATTGTTGTTGATCTATTTATTTATTACTTTGACCGTGGATTACGACTATTGGTATGCACCCTTTCTTGCATTGATGGGTTACTTCATGATGCTTACCGTTTTTCGGGAAAAAGAACTATTGTACGAAATGATTGCGGTAGTAGCTGTTTTATGCGTATATTTGGCAGCAAGGCAATTTTTCTCCCTCCGATTGTTGTCGGGAAACGCTCGATTCCAGTCGTTTACTACGATCCTGCTTATTTGTTTGTTCACTTTCAGCGCCATCTTGCCTTTATATCTCCCAAAAGTACACCAATCTCTTGAGGAAACGAGTGAACCGATCCGAGAATATCTTAATGATGAAGGGCTTTATGACAGACTCCATGAGTATCAATTAACCGGAAGTGCCAGAACGGGTTTCAGTGAAAATGATGAACAACTTGGTGGTCCATTGTATGATAATGGCGAAGTTGTTTTTACAGCGAACCAGAAAGTAAACGGCTATTGGAAGATAGAAAATAAGAATCATTACACCGGTTCTGGATGGGTAGAAGATCCGGATGCACCCATCCAACCAATCCAAGAATTTCCTGTTGATATCACAAGCTACCAAACAGTTATGGAAGAAAAAGAAAACATTACATTGACGCTAAAAAATCAAGCTTTTTTACCTTATCCTTATGGAAATACTACCTTGACTGATTTTTCATTAGCCAGTGGACAAACGCTTTACTATTTGCCTGAAAGCCAACGATTCATCCCTGTCCCGAATGAATCGACGCGATTGGCGTCTTTACAAACAGAAAGGTTAGCTTTTACGAGAGAAGAATTAAAAAGCAGTCAGTTAGAGGTCGATGATTTAGAAAATCAACAGACAAATCTTCAGTTGCCGAAAGGGTTGCCTCAACGTATTGAGGACTTAGCGATCGAATTGACCAAAAATGAAGCAACTTTAATTCGTAAAGTTGAAGCTGTCGAACAGTATTTGAAAACAAGCGGGAATTTTCGCTATTCCAAAACGGATACCGGACATACGCCTAAAGAACGCGATTATGTAGATTATTTCCTCTTCGATTCAAAAGTCGGCTACTGTGACAACTTTTCAACTTCTATGGTCGTCCTTCTTCGCACACTAGGCATCCCAGCTCGGTGGACAAAAGGGTTTACGGATGGGATTAGAACAGGAACAGATGAGCAAGGAAATGAGGAATACAGCATTCTCAATAGTCATGCTCATTCTTGGCCAGAGGTGTACTTTCCCGAGTTTGGCTGGCTTCCATTTGAACCAACTCCTTCATTTGCCAATCCAACTGTTTCACAACCAGCCGCTGAAACAACAGAAACCGTCCAATCTGCTGAAGAACAGCCAAAAGAAAGCGAAAATATAGTAGAAACTATTTCCAGTGAGAAACCTGAGACTATTTCGTCAGATAACACGACACTCACACCGTCTTATAAAATCGTCTTATTCAGCCTTGGGGTGTGTTTATCCGTCTTGTTGTTCTTTCTATTGTTATTTAGAAAATCTCTGCGCTGGACAAGTTATCTTATCTATCTTCATTTTTTTGCTTCTACTAATGCGGTTGCGTATCAAAAACTTCTCCACCATTTGGAAACACTGGTACCGCGCACCCCCGCAGAATCTTTGCAGGCATACAGCCAACGAATAGAACAAACATTCAATCTAGATCAACGTTTCATTCGATTAACTGCTCAATATGAAGCAGAAATATATGGGAGACAAGCAGATCCGGTAAAATTCGATAAAAAAACCTATTTAGAACTAACGCATATAATAAGAAAAACGGTATCCAAAAAGGTTATGACAAAAGGGAGCAGCTTCAAAAAATAAGATAAAATTCCTAGAGAATCTACTTCTGGAATGCCGAGAACCAGCTGATTGAGCATCGATTATTCGTAAAAAAAGGTTGTGACACGTTTTTTGTCACAACCTTTTTTCATTATTATTTGATTTTCAATGTCAAAGCATTTAGAGCTACAACTACCGTACTTAACGACATCAAGACAGCACCAACTGCTGGACTTAATATGATACCAATTGGCGCAAGAATTCCGGCTGCTAGCGGAATTGCAAGAATATTGTAACCTGCCCCCCACCAGAGGTTCTGGATCATTTTCTTTCGCGTTTGCTTGGCTAGATCAAGGAAATGCAAAATATCTTTTGGATCGCTGTTTGTCAATACGACATCCGCAGAATCGATTGCGATATCTGTCCCTGCACCGATTGCCATCCCGATTGAAGCACGGGCTAAACTTGGCGCATCATTGATCCCATCACCCACCATGATTACTTTTTTCCCTTGGTCAAGGTATTTCTGGACAACAGCTTCTTTATCATCTGGTAATAAACCGCCATAATATTCTTCGATCCCTAAATAATCTGCTACTGCTTGGGCAGCGTTTTTATTGTCACCAGTAAGCATGACAGGAGTGATTTTTCTTTCTTTCAATGTTCGGATAAATTCTTTTGCTTCTGTTTTTACTACGTCACCTAAAGCAACGATTGCAGCTAGATGATTTTCTAAAATCAGGAAGCTGATGGTATTTCCTTGTTCTTGGTAAGGTTTCAATAATGCTTGTTCTACGTTTAATCCGAGACGCTCAACTTCTTTTTCATTAACTATTTTCACTTGTTGGTTTTTGACTGTTGCCTCTAGCCCAACTCCTGAAAGATTTTTTAGATTTTCGGCTTGATAAGGCTTGATTTCATGTTCTTTCAAATAATTCATAATGCCAACAGCCAATGGATGATTGGCATTCGCTTCCAATGCTCCTAAATATTGAAGGATTTCATTTTTATTGAACGCATCATCAAGTACTTCGACACCCGTTACAGTAAATTTTCCTTCTGTTAGTGTTCCTGTTTTGTCCAGCATAATCACATCTAGATCATTAGCTTGCTCCAGTGCATTGCGGTTTTTCAAAAGTAATCCGTTTTTAGCTGCTATTGATGTAGAGCGAGCAACAACTAATGGGATAGCTAAACCTAGAGCATGAGGACAGGCGATGATAAAGACTGTTACCATACGTTCTAATGCATTAGGAAGATCTGTCAAGAACAACCAGGCGATGAATGCCAGGATACCCACAATTAATGCGACATAAAACAGCCATTTTGCCACTTTGTCAGATAATGACTCTAGCTTGGATTTTTCTCCTTGTGCTTTTCGCACCATTTCCATAACCTTCGCTAGATACCCATTTTCACCAGTTCCAGTTACTTCGATTTCGATCGTTCCATCCCCATTGATAGAACCGCCGATCACTTTATCATTGGCTCGCTTTTTGATTCCTTTTGATTCGCCAGTCACAGCTGATTCATCAACGATAGTTTCACCTTTCAAGATAACACCATCTGTTGGCATTTTGTCACCGGAACGGACGATCAAATGATCGCCTTCGGTTACTTCTTTTAGTGAGACTGTCTCTTCTTTTCCTTCTTTCGTCAAGCGTTTCACTGATTCTGGCAGTAATTCTGCTAGTTTTTGTAAAGCATTGCTGGCATTCGAAACAGCGTTCATTTCGATCCAGTGACCTAGCAACATAATGACGATCAATGTAGCTAATTCCCAGAAGAAATCCATGACGTGCGTATGAGGATTGATCAGATTCGCGATAAACGAATAGACACTATAAATATATGCAACTGTAATCCCCATCGCGATCAGCGTCATCATAGCAGGACTTTTTTGTTTCAATTCCATTTTTGCCCCGCTTAAAAATGGCTGTCCGCCATAGATAAACAGTATAGTTGCTAAGATCAGTACGAGCCAATCCGAACCAGGAAATGTTATCTGGAAGGGAAATTCCATTCCCATCATTGGTGAAAAAAGAATGATTGGGATAGCTAGGATAAGCGATAGCCAAAATTTTTGTTTGAAATTCCCCATGTGCATGGAATGATCCATACCGCCATGATCGTGATCCATGTGCATCGAATGGTCCATTTGTTTGCTGTCCGCTATATCTCCATGGTTATGTTCCATATGCATTGAATGGTCCATCTGGCTATGGTCATGCTTCATCTCCATCTGTTTTTCGTTTGAATGAGCACTTTCTTTGTTTCCTGCTTCTTTTTTATGCTCCTGTTTTTTCTCCATATCGTTCCCGTTCATTTTTACTCCATCCCTTCTCTTACTTTTTCATGTGCCGATTTAAGCTCAGGGAGTTCAACAATACACTGACGGAACTAAACGCCATCGCTCCTCCTGCAATGATTGGATTCAAAAAGCCTAATGCAGCAAAAGGAATGCCAATCGTATTATAGACAAAAGCCCAGAAAAGATTTTGTTTGATTTTTCTCAATGTCATTCTAGACAACTCGATTGTTTGAGCAATGGATGCCAAACTACTATTCATCAGCGTTACATCTGCTGTTTCCATCGCGATGTCCGTTCCACTTCCCATTGCCATACCAACATCAGCTAATGCGAGAGCTGGCGCATCATTGATTCCATCGCCTGCCATACCGACTTTTTTGCCATCTTTCTGCAGTTTTTCCACATAGGCTGCTTTATCCTCTGGAAGTACTTCGGCAAAGATGTGCATTGGATCAATACCCACTTGTTTACCGATCGTTTCGGCTGCCAGTTTGTTGTCTCCTGTCAGCATAAAGACATCTAATCCTTTATCCTGTAACTGCTTGATTGCTTGTTTGGCTTCTTGTTTGATTTGATCTGCCACGGCAATCAGCCCGATTACTTGCTTTTCATCAGCTAAAAACATGACTGTTTTTCCCTGCTGTTCTAATTCTAACGCGTGTTCTTGGTATTCATCAAATGATAGGTTCAATTCAATTAATCGTTTACGTGTACCCGCAAAATAGCGTACTCCGTTAATCGTACCGCTGATTCCAGCACCTGGATGAGCTGTAAAATCGATCATATCGTATGTTGCTGCTTCTTGCAGTTTTCCGTATTCCACGATTGCTTTACCTAGTGGATGTTCAGAAGCTTGTTCTAAAGTATAAAAAATAGATAGGACTTCTTTAGAACCGACTAGATCTGTAACTTTGGGCTTTCCTTCTGTAATCGTTCCAGTTTTATCCAAAACAATGCTGTCTAAGTGAGCAGCTGCTTCTAATGCTTCTCCGCCTTTAATTAAGATTCCGTTTCGTGCGCCAACACCCGTTCCTACCATGATAGCTGTTGGAGTTGCTAAACCTAATGCACATGGACACGCAATGACTAATACAGAGACACTATGGATCAATGCAAGTTGCCAATCACCCGTGATCAATCCTGTCGCCACTAGCGTGATGAATGCAATGACTAAAACGATCGGAACAAAAATCCCTGAGATTCGATCCGCGATTTTTTGAATTGGTGCTTTGCTTCCTTGAGCGTCTTCCACCATTTGGATGATTTGAGCTAAAACTGTCTGCTTACCAACTTGTGTGACTGCCATATGAAGCAGACCATTCGTATTGATTGTTCCGCCAAAGAGTGTGTCATCTGGATTCTTTTCTACAGGAAGACTTTCGCCAGTAAGCATACTTTCATCGATCGCACTACTTCCTGAAATGATTCGACCATCTGCTGGGATCTGCTCACCAGGACGGATGACTAGCTGATCGCCAACGAAGACTTCTTCAATCGCTAACGTTTCTTCTTTACCGTTTCTTATTACTTGAGCTGTTTTTGTTTGAAGAGACATCAATTGTTTGATTGCATTACCTGTTTTCGTTTTTGCTGTATGTTCCAAATATTTGCCGAGCAAAATCAACGTGATGATCATACTGCTGCTTTCAAAATAAAGATCTTGGGGATGTCCACGGAAAAATCCGTTGTAAATGCTCAATGCAAAAGCAGCTGATGTTCCGATTGCTACTAGTACATCCATATTTGGTGCTTTCGTCTTGATTGCATGATACGCCCCTTTATAAAAACGAGCACCAACATAAAATTGGACAGGTGTAGACAGAACTAACTGAACGATTGGCAGATGAAAAAAGTGAACAATTGCCGCATGGCCCCCCAACATCATGGCAATCATTGACAGCATCAATGGCAAAGTCAAAATCGTACTCAATACAAGATCGAATAGCATTTTTTTCAAATATACTTGCTTTTCTTCCGCAATTTTTTGTTTATGGGCTTCATCGTACAAAATCGCACCATAGCCGATATTCTCTACGCTTTGGATTAATTTTTCAGTGGTCGTCCCTTCATATTTGACACTTGCTTTTTCAGTGGCCAAGTTGACTGTGGCATTGACAACACCAGGTTGTCCGTTCAGCTCTTTTTCGATCCTAGCAGAACAATTTGCACAAGTCATACCTGTAATGACGAATGTGTCCATTTTGGTTTCTGCTGCTGCCATCAAATCACCTCTGCTTTATATCCCAATCCATTGATTGCTTGACAGATCTTTTCGGATTGGACTTTTGTTTCATCAAACTTGACTGTACCGTTTGCTTTTTTCAAGTTCACTTTTACTTTCTGTACGCCGTCAAGTGCGCTTACCGCTTCTTCGACTCTTGCAGCACAATGATTGCAGCTCATACCTTCGATTGAAAATTGTTGTTTCATTTTTTCTTCCTCCTATTTATGTTGTTTACATTCACATTGACCTGGGATACAGTTGCATTCGATTGTTTCGACTGGTTGCTTTTGTTCTAATTGTTTCAAGATTTCATTGATATCTTCTTGAGTCAAAGTAGCTTCTTCTACTAGATCCGCAATCGTCTCTCCAATCCTTTTTGCACAGATATGGGAAAAAAGATTCTCCGTCGCACTACGAACTGTTTCCATCTCTGAGACAGTTGGATGATAAATGAATTTTTTTCCTTCTTGTTCTGTCCAGATCACTTCTTTTTTTACCAAACGTCCCAGCAAAGTTTTGATCGTTGCTGGTTTCCAATCCATCGAATCAGCTAAGATCTGCGTGATTTCTTGGGCAGTCGTCTGCCCAAGTGTCCAAATAACCCGCATGATCTCCCATTCTGAATCGCTGATTTTTACCGGCGTTTTGACTTTCTCCACTTATTTCACACCTTTCGTTTACAAATGTAATCAATAGCTTATGAATAAAGATTACACTTGTAAACAAAAACTGTCAATTATTTTTGCTCTCTATTTTCAATTTAGTTAAAAATTCTTGTTTTTCCCCTCTTGTTTTAAGGATGATCAGTTTGTTTCGTGCATGGTTTTCTTGGATCAGTTGCTGTATTTTCGGTTCATTGTTTTCTTCAAAATGCCAGATAAAAGATAAAAATTCTACGTATTCCCTGTTTAGTTTCTCTGTAAATGCTTCAGGCATATCTGGCCGTGATTTTTTGTTTATCTTTCTTTTTAGAGAACGCCAAACTACTCGGTAGATGGCGACATAACGCGGCACTTTAAGCCAAATGATTTTATCTGCTTCTTTGATTCTCTCTTCTAACGTAGAAGTATAATTTCCTTCAACGATCCATGACGGATTAGATACCATAAACGATTGCTGTTCTTGTAAAAACCACTGTTTTGCCTGAATACTGTAATCTGTCGTATGCCATAAAAGGTCTAGAGGCAGTAGCGGAAAGCCGGTGATTTCTTTGATCTTCCTTGCGAGGGTCGATTTTCCCGACCCACTTTGTCCAATCACGATGATCTTCATTTTCCTCCCTCACTTCTCTTTGGAATTTGGTTCGATCATACCACTTATAATGCCACAAAAAAACAAGGGACTGTGACAAAAGTCGTGTCAAAGTCCCTTGTTCCGAATAAACGGTGTTCTCCTGCCAACTCCTCGGTCACAAGTCACACTATTCAACAAACATGAGAAGCTGTTTTTTGAACTTGTTCCTTGTGACTCAGAGTGAAACGGCAAGTTCCCGACCTCTGGGTAAACGGTGTTCAATCAGCTGACCACTTCTGTTACAACCTCTTGTAACAAGTATTTCTATATTTAAGGCTGAACCACAGTTTCTGGCTCAGTGATTTCTTTATTTTTGTCTCGACGAGCGATGGCCGGCAAGATCATGCCTAATAAGATCAAGACGATTGGTGTGATGATATTCGTGAATAGCTGGAACCACCATGCTTTAGGATCCGCAGTGTAATCTACTTTTGGCACCATTCCTAAGATACAGGCGAACGCAGTGAAGGCAAAGCACCAAGCACCGAAGATAAACCCGATTTTTGGATTTTTGACAAATTTATATTCAGAATTGAATTTCTTATAAGCTTTATTCAACATCATATACGCCAAGAATACCCATAGGTAACGCATTGGCATAACAACTGAGTTCAAGTTCGTCAACCATTTAACTAATTCATTCATATCTTTGATAC
The DNA here is from genome assembly GCF_035725965.1 of Enterococcus sp. E5-162. Lineage (NCBI taxonomy): Bacteria > Bacillati > Bacillota > Bacilli > Lactobacillales > Enterococcaceae > Enterococcus > Enterococcus sp. E5-162. Next base: position 90,043 of record NZ_JAPRFV010000010.1, read on the forward strand.
CGAAGATTGGCAGCAAAATAATGATTCCTACTAGGATACCTGTCAAAAGATAGCCGTTTACTAATGTACCTTTATGACTACGTTTACGTAGCCAGTTTGGTACGAATTCTGGATCTGCATCTGCTAACAAGATTTTTAACGGTGCATCGATTGAAAAGGCTAATGCGGAGATTTGTCCGATCATATTTGTCAATGCGTAAATAATCATCAATGAGTTACCGATACCATAGTAATTACCTAAAATTTGAAAAGCACTGTATGCCCCATTTGCCATCAAGTCTTTAGGAATATTATCGCTAGCAAACAGCATGCCCATTGCGACTGAACCTAATACAGCACAAATCCCTACCATTGCTGCTAAGAAAATCATCCCTTTAGGAAATTCTTTTGCAGGGTTTCTTGTAGAGTTGACATAAGGGGATATTTTTTCCGCTCCTCCAACTGCAAATACTAACATAGAGACGGTTGTGAAATAACTGAAGTCAAAGGTTGGAATATATGTTTTCACTTGATTCATATGCGGTGTGGCAAATTCCATCGTTGGGTTGATGAACGGCGCCGTTACTGCTAAAAGAATAAATAAGATCGACATGACGAACATCGCTGTTCCGGCTAATCCGCCGATCACTTTCAACGTAGAAAGTCCTTTTGTTGATAAATATAAAAAGGCAAGAAATATAATAAGTGAAATAACTGCTACCATTTGGACTGACATCGTATTTACGATATTTCCGTTTCCTTGGACCGCCCAACCCCCTGCAATCAGGATGGCTTGAGGTTTTTGTGCCAAATAAGGAATATGCACGACCCAGTAAGTCCAAGCAGCATAATATGCCAGCCGTTTATTGGATGTCGTATTTTCGACCCATGAACTGACGCCTCCTTTACTATCCTTGAAGGCTGAGCCTAATTGTCCAACGATCAATGCGTATGGAATGAAATAAATGGCTAGAATCAATAGCCAAGAGGTGACAACTGATACTCCTTGCTGGGCATAGTTATTAACTACATTCCCCATGCCCCAAACCATGTTGAATGCAATTAACGCAACAGTGAACCAGCGTAATTGTTTATTGTTCATTCGTTCTCTCCTTTATAATAAAAATTTGTTAACCAAATGTAATCATATTCAATTTTTAACAAACTTACAAGACAGCGTTATTTTATGTGTGTATTCTTTTATTTAATACACATCATTTTTTCATATTTTTTCCATCAAAAAAAGGAGTTGTTTTCTTTCATTTCATTGATTTTATTGTATTTAAAGCAATTTTGAATTTTCTGCAAAATTAAAAACATCAGTTATTTTATAATCCTAGCCATTTTCTTTGTATTCTTTTATTAAGAAAAAGGTATAAAAAAAGAGGACGCTCATTCGTCCTCTCTACTGGTCAATATTTATTTTTTACATGTAAGCTTCGCATGGCATTCAAAACAGCTAGGACTGTTACCCCGACATCTGCAAATACTGCATCTCCCATTGTTGCAAAACCAAAAGCACCTAAGGCAAGTACCAACATTTTTATTCCAATAGCAAAAACAATGTTCTGCTTGACGATCTTCAATGTTTTCTTAGCTAACCGGATCGCATCTGCAATCTTCGATGGTTGATCGTTCATGATGACTACATCTGCTGCTTCAATTGCAGCATCGCTTCCTAATCCACCCATTGCGATCCCTACATCTGCTCTTGCTAGCACTGGTGCATCGTTGATTCCATCTCCGACAAAGGCGGTCTTTTTATTGCTTCTTTGTAAGATCTCCTCTAACCGCTGTACTTTATCTTCTGGAAGTAGTTCACTGTATATCTTGTCCACGCCAACTTGCTTCCCGATATGATCAGCGATTTTTTTCGAGTCACCTGTCAACATTACTGTGTGCTTGACACCAGCCTGTTTTAGTTGAACCAATGCGTCTACGGCATCTTCTTTCAAGGTATCCGCAATGACAAGATAACCACTATAACTTTGGTTGATTGCTATATAAAGCAGTGTACCGATTTCTTGACTTGAAGGAAAAGAAATCTCAAACCTTTCCATCAATTTGTGATTACCTACTAATATTTGTTTGCTGTCAACTTCAGCTAAGATTCCTTCACCTACAAATTCTTGGATATTTGTCGCCGGTAAAAGCGGACCTTCGTAGCCTTCTAAAACGGATTGCGCAATCGGATGTGTAGAAAACTGTTCTGCACTTGCAATATATTGCATAAATTTCTTTGGATCAATTCCTGTTGGATCGATCGTCTGGATCGAAAAGTCGCCTTTTGTTAATGTGCCAGTTTTATCGAAAACCACTGTCTCAGTTTGTGCAAGCAACTCCAAATAATTTGAACCTTTTATTAATACACCAATTTTACTTGCTCCGCCGATCCCACCAAAGAAACTAAGTGGTACGGAAATCACTAATGCACATGGACATGAGATCACTAAAAACGTCAACGCCCGATAGATCCATTCAGAAAACGCCGCTCCAGAAACTATTGGAGGTAAAACAGCCAATAAGACGGCCAACCCTACAACGACTGGTGTATAATATCGCGCGAATTTGGTAATGAAATTTTCAGTTGGTGCTTTTTTGCTGCTGGCATTTTCTACTAATTCTAATAATTTACTGATGGTAGAATTTTCATAGGATTTTTCTACTTGAACTAAAAATGGTTTATTTTTATTGATAAATCCACTTAATACTGTTTCACCAACATATACTGATTTAGGAACGGATTCACCTGTAAGTGCGGATGTATCGACTAATGATTCGCCTTCGATGATCGTTCCATCTAACGGTACACGTTCACCAGGCTTAACAAGTACATACTGACCAATCTGCACATCTTCAGGATTCACGGTCATCAATCCTTCTGCTGTCTGTATGTGCGCTGTTTCTGGACGGATAGCCATCAATTCACGAATCGATTTTCTTGAATGATTGACTGCCAATCCTTGGAAATATTCGCCGATTTGATAAAATAGCATCACTGCTACGGCTTCTGGATATTCACCGATCAACATAGCGCCGATCGTAGCCACAGACATGAGGAAATTTTCATCAAAGATTTGTCCTTTGACGATATTCATCACCGCTTTTTTCACTACATCATATCCTATCAGCAGATAAATCAATAAATATCCTATCAAACGAATTGGTTCATTAAAATCAAATAATAGCAAAACAACGATACCTGCAAGTGAAAATAAAATCCGGATCAGCGTGTTTCTCTCTTTTTCATTTCCATGTTCAGATACTTTTTCTTTATCTATTTCTGTTACCTTGACGTCTGGTTCTAATTCCCTCACTACTTTTTTTGTTTCCTGTTCAACCGTAGCTAATCGATCTTCCGCTACGTCAATCGTTAGTTTTCCAGAAGTGAAATTTACCGTTGCTTCCTTGACTCCATCGATTTGCTGGACTCCTTTTTCGATTTTCATCGCACAGTTCGCACAATCTAAACCTTCTAATCTGTAACTTTTCATTTTAATGGCCTCCTCGCCTTAACATATGAATATCTCTTCATAACTAATTATAAATGAATGTACATTCATATGTCAAGGTATCCGAAAGAAAAAATGAGTTTTCAAAATATAAAAAGAACCAGATAAAACACGTGATAGTTGTGTTTCATCCAGTCCTCTCGTTCATAAAACATGTTTAGGACACTCTTTTAGAACATCCTGACTTATATAATCTCTGCACCAAATGGCATTAACGCCAATCGAGCAAGTTTGAAAGATTGCTTTGCAAATGGTATCCCTATAATCGTGATACATAGAAGGATGCCGCTGACGACATGTCCAAGAGCAATTGGGAGACCTGAAACGATCAGCCAGATGATGTTAACAATCAATGACATGCCGGACTGGTGATAAATTACTTCTTTGCCAAAAGGCGCAAAAGAAAGGGAGGCGATTTTAAAACACTGCATACCGATGGGGATACCGATGATCGTGATACACCAAAGTACCCCTGCTGCTAACCAGCTAAGACCCCCAATTAGTCCGCCAAATATGAACCAGATGACATTTCCTAAACAACTCATTGTATTTCTCCTTTTATTACTGTTTTTAATTAGAACTGGACAAAAAACGATTTGATTTTTCTTTTTTTAGCTTCCAGCATCAAGTATTCCGCAAATCTTTTTTGGATTTCTTCCGTTTTTTCTTTTGTTACTAATGTGTGTTGGATTAGTTTTCCTGCTGGTCGCTGATCCACCCGTTCTTCTGATTGCTGTTCATCTGCTTGCGCAAAACCGATGATCCGGTTTTCTTTTGTTACAGCAACGATCAATAGTTTATTCCTATCATGTAGTTCAGCTGCCGTTTTTACTTTTACGAATGATTCTGGATGATCAGTAATCAGCTGATTGATTTGAGGGAGATCTTCTTTTACTGCCCTTCGTATTTCCATCATTTCTCCCTTTTCTTTCGTTCATTTTTATTTCCACTAAAAAAATCAACTGCGGAAATCGCATCTATCCAACTTTGTGCAATAATCTCGTGTCCGCCAATCGTTGGATGCACGCCATCTTCTTTTGTATATTTCGAAAAACCATAAGCGATTCCTAAAGCATTGAATATTCCATCTAAAGGAATCAGTAATGTGCCATATTCTTTTGCGAGTTTACGAACGGTTTGGATCTTAGGGTCTAAGTCTTTGCGCCACCCATAACGATCATTTGTCACAGGAAGTACAAAAGGCTCCATTAATACGATATTGCAGATTCCAGCTGCTTGTAGTTCATTTAGTAACTCTCGATAAACGGATTCAAATTGCTGCACAGATTTCTCAGTGCCGAATATAGCTTGATCTCCAGTATTATGCCACGTATCATTGATTCCAATCAAAATCGATACATAATCAGGTTGCAGAGCTAAACAATCTTCTTGCCAGCGCGCTTGCAGATCTGCAATTTTGTCTCCTCCTATCCCACGGTTTATACATTCAAATTCCATCGTTGGATATCGTGAGATTAGTTTCCCGGCAATCAAAAGCGGATACCCTTTACCTAAATCCGTTGCTTCTGAACGGTCTCTTCCTGCGTCTGTAATACTGTCACCAATAAATAACACGCGTGTTTTCATTTGTCAAAAACTCCTTTTTGAATAAAACGACGATTTTCTTCCTTATATTATCCCATAAGCTCTGCCAAGACGAAAGAGTAAATAGATGTATAAAAAAAGACACCCGCCTAGTTTCCTCAAACGATTGGATGAATACTCAACAAGTGCCTAGTTTTTTATGCTTTTTTCTTAACGTGCCGGATTTTTCTTGATTCCTTCGTTGTTTGATTCAGTGAAATCGATCAGACCTAAGTTTCCGTCAATCAGCCCACTGTCGCCCGTCAAACTCAAAATATGACGAGAAGCATCAAAACGTATATTCATATGCTCATCTAAGTCTGCCAACGAATATCCCTTTACTAATATCTCTCCTAGATTGCTTGGGATAGATTGGTCATAACTTTCTGTCGACATATCTGATCCGATGATTCCAAGGGTGAATTGAACTTGCATGTGGATCATTGCATGCTGAGAATACGGACCTATTCCATCTTCGAATGTTAATATTAGTTTGTTTTCAGGTGCTAGATGCTGCTTTATTTCAGCAGCAGAAGCATCATCAAATCGGATCTCCATTTGAATCGCCTTCTTTGTATATGTTGGATTGATTGCGATTTCATTATAGAACCTTGTGAATCAAATAGCAATTTCTTTTGCTTTCTTCTCTTGTCTGTTGGAAACTTCCTTTATCCCGTATTTAAAAAAAGAACTGCGAGAGCTCGCAGTTCTTTTTTAGAATAAACGGTGTTCAATCAGCTGACCCTCGATATTAGCTCAAAAAACGGTAAAATATGAGAAGCTATTTTTCCGTTTTGTTTCTCTAATACTCAGGTCAAGGCACTGATTTCACAACCTCTTCCTTAAACGGTGTTCAAAAGCCAGTTTCTCGGTATTAAGCCAAATTTATGTAAAAATGTGGAAAGCCATTTTTTACAAAATTTTTCTTAATACTCGAAACTAAACAGCTTTTTCATCACTTCTTATGGATAAATTCGGTTCAACAAACGTGGGAATGGAATAGCTTCACGCACATGGTCGATACCAGCAATCCAAGTGACTGTTCGTTCAAGACCTAGACCAAAACCAGAGTGCGGAACAGAACCGTATTTACGTAAATCAAGATACCATGAATATTCTTTTTCATCCAAACCGTGATCACGGATTTGTTCTAACAAGAAATCATAGTCCGTTGCCCGTTCGCTTCCGCCAATGATTTCACCGTAGCCTTCTGGTGCGATCATATCTGCACAGATCACCACGTCTTCTCTTGTTGGATGTGGTTTCATGTAGAATGGCTTGATGGCTTTTGGATAGTTTAGGATAAAGACAGGTTGTTCGAATGAATTCGCAATGAACGTTTCATGAGGTGAACCAAAATCTTCGCCCCATTCGATGTCATCAAATCCATTTTTCTTCAGTAATTCGATTGCATCATCGTAAGTAATACGAGGGAATGGCAATTTTGTATAAGTTTTTAAGACTTCTTTGTCTCGTCCTAGTACATCCAATGCGTATTCGCAATGATCTAAAACATTTTGTACTAAGAAGGCTACATATTGCTCCTGTACTTCTAAACTTTCTTCTTGGTGAGTGAAGGCCATTTCTGGTTCGATCATCCAGAATTCAATCAAGTGACGGCGTGTCTTTGATTTTTCAGCACGGAAAGTCGGACCGAATGAAAAGACTTTTCCGAAAGCCATAGCAGCAGCTTCCATATATAATTGGCCACTTTGAGATAAATAGGCTTTTTGATCAAAGTAGTTTGTTTCGAATAGATCCGTTGTGCCTTCTGGTGCTGAACCAGTCAAGATTGGCGGATCGATTTTGACAAAATGATGTTGATTAAAGAATTCATACGTTGCACGAATGATTTCATTTCTGATTTGCATGATCGCATGTTGTCTTGAAGAACGTAGCCATAAATGACGATGATCCATCAAGAAATCTGTTCCGTGTTCTTTTGGTGTGATTGGATAATCGTGGCTCTCGCTTACTACTTCCACATTTGTAATCCCGATTTCATAACCGAATTTTGAACGGCTGTCTTCACGAATTTCTCCAGTTACTAACACAGATGTTTCTTGGTGCAGATTTTTAGCTGTTTGGAAAACTTCTTCTGGCACTTCGCTTTTTACAACCACCCCTTGGAAAAAGGCTGTTCCATCTCTTAATTGTAAAAATGCGATTTTTCCGCTTGATCGTTTATTTGCGACCCAAGCGCCGATTGTTACTGTTTCTCCCACATGGTTTTTCGAATCGATGATTTGAATTTGTTCCACGTATGACTCTCCTTTTATATTCCTTGAATTTCTTCAGGATTAATTTTGACTTTTACTCTCAATAAATTGCTTGATTCTGCGTACCGCTTCTTCTAACGTAGCCCGATCAGTCGCATAACTCATGCGGACATTCTCTGGTGCCCCAAATCCTTCGCCAGTCACAAGTGCTACCCCTGTTTCTTCTAAAAGATCTTCTACCCATTGTGTGACATTTTCATACTTACACATGCGTAGCGTTTCTTTTACATTAGGAAAAAGATAAAAAGCTCCTTGCGGCTTTTCAAGAGAAACACCTGGTAGTTCTGCCACAAGCGGATATAACGTATTCAGGCGTTCTTCAAAGGCGTTCCGCATTTCTTCTACTGTATCTTGCTCACCTTTCAATGCTTCAACAGCTGCATATTGACTGACTGCGGTCGGATTGCTAGTTGATTGGGAAGCAACAGCGATCATCCCATTGATAATTTCAGGATTCCCAACCGCATAACCGATGCGCCAGCCTGTCATCGCATAGGTCTTAGACACGCCATTTATGATGATGGTCTGATTTTTGATTGCTTCTGAAATCGTTGCAATTGGAGTAAACTCATTGCCATTATAAACTAAACGACCATAAATATCATCAGCAACTATCAAAATATCATTTTTTACTGCCCATTCACCAATTGCCTGCAGTTCATTCTTGCTATAAATCATTCCAGTCGGATTCGATGGCGAATTGATGATCACGGCTTTTGTTTTTCCTGAACGTGCTTGTTCTAACTGTTCAACAGTGACTTTCCAGTTATTAGATTCTTTCCCTTTCACAAAGACAGGCAGGCCTTCTGCCAGTTTCACTTGCTCGCCGTAACTGACCCAATAAGGCACAGGAATGATGACTTCATCTTGCGGGTCCAGAATTGTTTGAAAAAGTGTATACAAAGCAAATTTCGCGCCATCTGTTACGACCGTTTGTGAAGATTCATAGACAAGTCCATCGTTTTTCTTCAGATAATCAACGATCGCCTGTCGAAGTTCTGGGATTCCTGCTGTTGGTGTATAATAGCTAGCTTTTCCGTTACGGATTGCTTCGATTGCTGCTTCTTGGATGTTTTCTGGTGTCGCAAAATCCGGTTCTCCCACAGTCAAACTCAGCACATCTCTTCCTTTTGCTTTTAACGCCTTGGCTTTTGCCGCAGCTGCCAAAGTAACAGATGGTTCTAATCGTTTCGTTCTTTTTGATAACTCCATCCCATTCATTCCTTTACCTATTAAATTCCCTTGATTGTCTTGACTTCATCTCCTGATTCAAAACCAATCAGGTAATAATTCAATTTTCCATTTGTTTCTTTTCCTACTACTTCCCATACAGGCTGATCATCGTACATTCCTAATGCTGCTTTTTCGATTTGGATTTCAGGATGAGCTGTAGCAATTGTTTGTTTCGCTTCGTTTTCAGTCAACCCCTTCGTTTGATCCAATACTTTTACTTTTTCACCAGATTTAGGAATGATAACGGCGATTTCTTTTCCTTTATCATTCGTACCCGTCAATGAAAAGTACGTTTTCTTTCGAGTAAACCAGTAAAAATGATCAGCTTCCTCGAGATTTGCATATTTCTTTGCGATTTCTACTGCTTCTTTTTTCGCCTGGACCGCCGGACGACTAGAACGCAAGTAAAAAATCGAGCTGATCACGATGACCGCTAATAAAAACACGATCAAGCCAAGCAACACGCGATTAATCGTTTTTTCCTTTGTCTGTTTTTTCTTCAAGGGTCGTCGCTCCTTTATCTTCATTCCTTTTCATTATAGCAGATTTTAATGATGAAAAAAGACGGCACCTTTAACTTCCTTCTTCATTTTTCTTTAAGAATTCATGGAGATCCTGATAGATTTCATCCATAGCTAGCTCTTTTATCGGTACTTTTTTCGGTAATGCATGGATGATTCGTGCACCATATTTTGCAGTGACTAATCTCCGATCCAAAATAAGTAATACGCCACGATCTGTCTCCGTCCTTATCAAACGACCTAATGCTTGGCGTAACTTCAAAGCTGCTTTAGGCACGGATTCCTGATAAAAAGGATTGATCCCCTCTGATTCCAGATAAGCATTCCTAGCTTTGACCATGGGACGTAACGGGTTGTCGAAGGGTAAACGTGTGACTACAACAATCTGTAAAGCATCTCCAGGTAAATCTACACCTTCCCAAAAGCTGTCAGCACCAAATAAGACGCTTTTTTCTGACAAAATGAAGCGTTTCAAAAGTTTTTCCCGACTTCCGCCAAATCCTTGAGCAAGAATTTCACGTCCTTTTTCTAGCATAGACAAATGCATTTTCTGATATACCTTTTGCAAAACATCATGAGAAGTGAATAAAACAAGGATCGGCCGATCTTCTTGTTCAATCAATCCTGTGAGTGCTGCTTCTAAATAATCGATATATGCTTGATTGCTGACTTGATGGACTGCAGGTGCTTCTTTCGGCACATAGATTCTTGCCTGTTTCTCGTAATCATAAGGAGAAGCAATCACTTTAAGAGGTGCTGCTTCAATGCCCAGTCGTTTAGAGAGATACTGTCGATTAGGTCCGATCTTCAGCGTTCCTCCAATATAAAGAATATGGTCATATCGTGGATACCACACAGTGGACGGCAACATAGCTGCTTGAAAATCATGGAGATGAAAAATCATCTGCTGTGCTGTATTCCCAGGAACGAACCAATGGATCAAATGATCTCGCCAATCTTCTAGCCATTGGTCCATCAGCAAGTATTGCTTGTCTAATTGATCAAATAAGCTATATAAACTTGCTAAATCGATCCGCATCTGGTTAGTCCAACTTTCTTGGATAATCTCAAAAGTCAAGCGCATTTGTGATTGTAGTTGTTGGATCTCTTGATAAAAAAGTTGCAGGTGATCCATTGCTGTCCCAGATTCCAGTGGCAGCTGATCCAACATTTCTTTTGTCATCATGACTTCTTCTGGATATTGTCCGTTAGGTTGCTTGCTGCTTACTAAGTTCATTAATCCCTCTGCCACGCAAATCTGCGCTTCGCATAGCGCAGAGAGTTCTTCTCGATAAATCGACAACCAGCGTAAGGCTTCATGTTCCTTCGGCAAATAACTTTGTATGCGGTCAAATAACTGATTCGGCTCTTCCAACTGCTGGATTTGTTTATGGAAGTAGTTAATACTTAGTCGTTTGTCATTTACTTTTTCAGCAATTTCCGGCAAATGATGCACTTCATCAATCAACAAATAAGGACTAGCTGGAAGCAATGGTTCTTTTCGCTGTGTTTCTTGTACTAAAAATGCATGGTTGACAATCAAAAAATTGCTTTGTTTGATTTTCTTTTGCAAGAAACGCACAAAGTCTTGTTTGTAAAACGACTGATTCCTTGCTAAAAACCCGGTGCCTCTGTGCGCGACATCTGCAAAGAATGCATGGTTCAGATTAGTTAAATGTAATTCATCCAAATCACCGGTCTTCGTTTGTGTTAGCCATACTAAGACAGCCATTTGGTACAAAGCATATTGTTTTTGTCCCGGCGGTTCCACAAGTGTACCTTTAAAACGCTGTAAATCAATATAGTGGCGATAGCTTTTGATAATCACAGGTTGTATCGGCTGTTCTAGTAATTGATTCAGTAATGGAATGTCTTTTTCCATGATCTGCTGCTGCAAAACAAGCGAAACGGTGCTGATGACAGCTGGTTTTTCAGGTGTAGCCAAATAACTCAAAGGCAACAGATAACCAATCGTTTTGCCCATTCCTGTAGCTGCTTCGATCATCAAATCTTTTGATTCATCTTTTGTGAAATGGTCGTAGACAGCATTCATCAGCCTGTTCTGTTCTTTTCGATACATCAGTGTTTTACCAAACATTTTTTCTTTTGCTTGTTTTTTTCTTGGATATGTCCGCTCGCCATAATGGACGGATGTGAATAGTTCCACTTCTTTTTTCTGCAAAGCTAGCCCATCGATGATTTCTAATGAGAGATCAAGGGGCTCCGGGTTTTCTTTCATTTCTTCAAGCACGTGGTAAATGAAACGACTCGTATCCATTCCTGTATGGCTACTTAATCGTGCAATCTGCTCTAATGTGATGATCGGCAATTTCCTCATTCGTTCTTCGATTAGTAAAAGAAGCTGACCTGTCACTTCGGCATCACTATCCGCCTGATGAGGATTCTCATGAATAAAGCCAAGGCTTTCTGACAAATCAGCTAAGCGAAAACTTGGTTCCGTCGGCAAGAAAATTTGTGCAAGTTCTACGGTATCGATGCCCGGTATCTTCAAACTAGGAAGTCCGCATCGCATGAGTTCATGGTTCAAAAAATTATAATCAAAATAAATATTATGCGCGACAAATATGGTGTCTGCCAAAAGATTGTAAATCGTTTGGGCGACATCTTCAAAATAAGGCGCTTTTTGGACGCGTTGATTCGTGATCCCTGTTAAATGCTGGATTTGTTTTGAAATCTTCCGCCCTGGATGAATATCGATCGAAAAACGTGAAGTGATCCGACCAGCTTCAATCATGACGCAGCCAAATTGGATGATCCGATCTTCTTTTGGATTCGTCCCAGTCGTCTCGATATCAACGACTGCATAAGTTCTTGGTTTCAAAATATCTTCCTCTTCTCCTGCCTCTAATGTTCTTTTGAAATTATACTACAAAGTGCAGAAAAATACTCTCATCGCTTTTTAAGGAAAAAAAGACAAAAAAGCCCAGACACATAAATGTCTGGACTTTTATTTTTAATATAGGTAAATTAAGCTTTAGTAACGTTTGTTGCTTGAGGTCCGCGTTGACCTTCTTCAACGTCGAAAGTTACTGCTTGGCCTTCTTCTAAAGTTTTGAATCCGTCGCCTTGGATAGCTGAGAAATGAACGAATACATCGTTTCCGTTTTCTGCAGTGATGAATCCAAATCCTTTTTCTGAGTTAAACCATTTTACTGTACCTGTTTCCATAATAAAAATCCTCCTTGTGTTTCAACACATATTTTGCAATTACTTGAATGGTGTATATCTGGAAGATGTTTATTTGAAACAAGCTACCACAGATTACCGAACAAAAACTACTTCTACAGTATATCATACCGTTTACAAAAACGCTAGAGTTTTTCGATATTTTTTTATAAAAAAATGTTTTCTCAGCGATTACATCAAGTGAAAAACCGAACTTTCTTAATGACAAACGTTCTATTGTTCAGATACCCCTCTTTCGATCCATTGCACCTCTTTAAACTAAAAAATTATTCTATCTGACTATTTATTGTTTCTGTTTCAACGGTTGAGGATGGGGAAGACTCTTTAGTAGGTCTGATGTTCTCATGGTATTTCTGATAGCCTATGACAGTGACCAGAAGAACAAGACAAACCAATACGATCAACGAGATTAATTTTTCTTTTTTGTTCATACCTATACCTCATAAATGACAGGATGATGCCCATCATATTTCTGAGCATGGGTAACAGCAAAAGCTGCAGCTGTTGAATGGAAGAAATGCCAGCAACTTTCGTAATCACATGACGGACAATACCAAAAATAACCAAACCTTGGCTGCAAAGCCCGTTCTTCTGTTTCAGGGAACGCAGAATCAAACGCTGATGTCTGCGCATAAATATTTTTGTACATACGTGCGCCTGTGCTTAGAGAACGCTGTGTTTCTTCTGCAAAAACTGGTTGACTTGTTAAACTTAGGGATAGAGACAGCAAACACCATAACAGTCTTTTTTTCATAAAGATCTCCTTATCGATAAGTTTTTCCCAATTAAAATCATATCTCAAGAACGACCGTTATTTGCATTTCATTCATAAATGGTGTTTTTTGTATCATAATCGTCAAAAAAGAGGTCGTGACGATGTCACGACCTCTTGATAAACGATGTTCCAGAAGTAACTTCTTCGGAAATAAGCCGAAATTTCACAAAAATTTGAGAAATAATTTTCGTAAATCTCTTCTTATTCTTGATGCAGAACAGCTTTTTCTCTCTAATACTCAGATAAAAACACTGATTTCACAACCTCTTTAATAACGAAGAATCGCTGTCAGACTCTTTTCATCTGGCGCATCTTTTTGATCCAAAATAAACACTTTCCCACCATTAATAATCACATCGTCTGCCAAAGCATTCAGCACTTGACGCCGATCATATTCTGTTTCAGGATCTTCTCCGAAACCATCAGCTAAGTTTGACGTAGCGATAAACAAATGGGATACTTTTCCTTCTTTCGCAGCTGGAACGATATCAACTAACTGATCGATGAATTTCTTATCTAAAAGTTTATTGTACTCTTTTGATTCTTGGGCTGCTAGTTCACTTGACAGCTTCTTCGCTCCTTCTTCGATATCTCTAAAGGATAGTTGTGCTGGAGAAGCAGAAATCGCAACGTCTGCACAATAGTAAGGATTTTTGGCGATTTTTTTGAACATCGTCTGATTTTCTGGTAGAGCGAATAAATAAATCGGCCATTGTTCAGGATTTTCGAAAGAATCCTTCAAGTACGTATCAACTGCTTGGTAATAGTTGACCCAATCGATCTCTACTTCTTCATCTTTTGGATTCACGCCATGGAAAGTAACGCCATCTCGGGCACCGCCTCCTCCATTAGAAGAGAAGTTCAAACCGCCACCTGTCAGTTCAGATCCCAATGCAGTAACAACATCGACCGGTGCCCCTTCTGGTAGAGACACTTCTTTTACTTGTTTGTTGCTGACTTCATACAATTTCATGGAGTCGCGGTTCAATCCCAACAGATAATAGGAATAGTTGAACTGTCCATTTTTGATAATGGCCAGTAAATAAGGAAGATCACTTACATAATATTGATCGTCTACCGGGATACTCAAACGATGTATATAGGTTTGATCAGCAGTTATAATGACCGCTACACTCGTAGTTGCACTACGCCAAAACGAAGGATCTCCTAACAAATTTTCAATTTTTTCTTGGAACGGGGACCAGTCATGCTCGGAATATTTTTTTTCAAAACGTTTCTTTGCTTCTTTTGCAAAATTTTTGAATTTGATTTGATCTTTTTCCACATCTTGATGTGCGACATGCGTATTCAGCATGATCGTGACGAACGGTCCTTTAGCGCCTTCTGAAGTCAATTGTGACAGTAGTTCTTTATCCTTTTTTGCCATAAACGTACCCCTCCTAAAAAAATCATTCCTTTGTGTCTATCTAAAGTCTACCACAACACTATTTTTCCATACAATAAAACGTATCTAAAAAAATAAAACGGTTTCTTTAGTTGGGTATTTTGCAATTTTTTTAAGTTATCTTCATAATTTCCTCAATTATTTGGGTATAGTCTTCAACTATTCTTCATGAAAGGCTGTTAGACTAAGAAAAAGAATAAAAGAGGTGGACCTTATGCATTTGATTATGATTTTTAGTTTATTAAGTATCATCAGCTTGTTTGCTTTCAGCGCTTCCCGCTTATTAGAGGCGGAAACACAGCCTGTTCCTATAAAAGTACGAAAAAATGACCGCTAACCTTTTCATAACGCGCGTTCTTATCCTAAAGTTTTTTTCAGAAACATTGAAACTCTCTTCCCTCTCTGATAAAATTTTAATTTGTAGCGAAACAAATTAAATACAAGGAGATCGGATATGTCCATAAAAAAAACACGTCTAGTCCTATTATTGGCTAGTCTCATTCTTTGCCTTGCTTCTTTTCTACCATCTGTTGCTGTGCAAGCTGAAGATACTTTCAAAGTAAATGCAAAAGCAGCCTTTGCTGTAGATGCGCAAAGCGGCAAGATTCTTTATGATCAAGATGGAGAAAAAACCATGGGGATCGCTTCAATCACAAAAATCATCGGTCTTTACATCGTCCTTGATCAAGTAAAAGAAGGGAAACTATCATGGGATGATAAAGTTTCAATTTCAGATTATGCAGAAAATTTGAGTGTCACCCCAGATTTATCAAATGTTCCTTTGCATAAAGAAAACACCTACACCGTTAAAGAATTATTCGACTCTGCAATCATCCAGTCAGCCAACGCTTCAATGGTTGCCTTGGCAGAAAAAATCTCTGGCAGCGAAGCAAAATTCACTGAACGAATGAAAGAACAATTGAAAGATTGGGGTATCAAAGATGCAACGATCGTTAATGCATCAGGACTGAATAACTCTTATCTTGGCGAAAACCGACCAGAAGGTACTGGAGAAAACGACGAAAATCAAATGTCTGCTCAAGATGTGGCTATCGTTGCCCGTCATTTGATCTTGGATTTTCCAGAAATACTGGATGTATCTAGCACTACGACACAAATGTTTGGCGAAAACACGCAATCACCAGTAGAAATGGTCAACTGGAACTGGATGCTCCCAGGATTCGTGAATTATAAAGAAGGCGTGGACGGATTAAAAACTGGTACGACTGAACTTGCAGGAGCCTGTTTCGTCGGTACGATCACTAAAAACGATCAACGAATCATCACTGTCGTATTGAATGCAGACGGCCATGCGGAAAACCCAAGTGCCCGTTTCAATGAAACAGCTCGCTTAATGGATTATTGCTACGACAATTGGTCAGAAAAAGAGCTTGGAAAAGCCAATGCAAGTATCCCTAGTCTAAAAACCATTGATGTAAAAGACGGGAAAGAATCAACAGTGCCCGTTGTGCTTAAAAGTCCTGTAAAAGTATGGGTACGGAACGATATGGATACTGGAAAATTAACAATCACACCAACTCTTGACAAAAAACAAGTCACTGACAATGAGATCCAAGCACCTATGGATAAAGGAACAAAAATCGGTACCGCAACGATCACCTTGGCAGAAGATAAATTAGGTTATCTAGAAGACAACAACGCGCCATCCACAGAAATCATCACGGATAAAACCGTAGAAAAAGCAAATATTTTCGTTATTGGCTGGCGACGCGTCGCAGAATTTTTCGGTAACTTGTTTTAATTGAACAAAAAGAAAAAAGCATCTTTCCATGTGGAAGATGTTTTTTTGCTTTTTCTAGTTTAAATAACAGCTTTTTTCATCTATTTTCGTTATACTGTATAAGAAAAAGGAGTTGAATTTATGAATCTAACCAGAGATCTGATTTTTTTGGTTCTCTATCTTATTGGGGTATTCTCCATCGTTTATTGGCGAAAACAGAAAAAGGATCCTTCCTTGTTCTTTTACAGCAGTACGTGGACATTTGCGGTAATCTTGACTTATTTTGTCGTGTTGGAAATTTTTTATTCGACCTTTTATTTTTTGATTCCCTTAGTGTTTTTCAGTATCTTTGCCTTTTCCTATTTTTCAGAAAAGCGAAGGCTGCTGAATGGTCTTTTATTCAATGTTTTCCTCATTAGTTTTGGTATCTACTTGTTTGTCTTGCTATACGAAACACAAAATATTTTTCTTGGCGGACTGATTGCCTTGATCACGATCCCGTTACTGCTTGTCTTTCTATTCGGCATTTATGGATTGATCGTTTTTCTTTTTTGGAACGGTGTCACAGTTTTACGTAGAGAGTCGCATTCATTAGCTAATCTTTTAACGTTGATATTAGCCATTTTTCTTACATTGTTTCTTGTTTTTGACTTTTTCTTGTTAAAATATTTACCACAATGGATAAATGCTTTGTTTTTCTGCATCCCATTGATCTTGATCTATCTATTTATCGTATTCTACAACTTTTTGACTGTCTCATTCTTGTATCAGTTCAACCGCCCTCGATACAACCAAGACTTCATCGTTGTGTTAGGCGCCGGGTTGATCAATGGAGAAACAGTTTCTCCTCTTCTTGCCAAGCGAATCAATAAGGCGATTGCTTTTTATTGGGCACAAAGCCGTGCGACATTAAATCCGCCTATCCTATTAATGTCGGGTGGACAGGGAGCAGACGAAAAAGTACCAGAAGCAATGGCGATGAAACAATATGCCATGGAACAAGGAATTCCTGAAAGAGATATTCTTGTCGAAACCAATTCGACAACCACTTTGGAGAATATGCGCTATTCAAAGGAAATCATGGATCAGCAAATGAAAGGGCCCTATCGCGCGATCTTCAGTTCCAACAATTACCACATTTTCAGAGCTGGTCTCTATGCACGACAAGCGAAACTGAAGGCAAATGGCATTGGGGCAAAAACAGCTTTCTATTACTTGCCTAACGCGTTTTTAAGAGAATACATCGCCATCTTGATGATGAACAAAAAAAGACATATGATCATTTGCGGATTGCTTTTCGCAGGTTCCGCACTCTTATCACTGATCACTTTACTTTTCTAAAAAACCAAGGTGTGACAAAACATATGTCACACCTTGGTTTTTTCTTTTATTCTCTTGACGATTGGCAAGAATAGTATTCCTTTTTTGACGGCTACTTGCTGTGCAGAATAAATACCGCTGTTTCCTGAACACATAAAGCTGATCAAGCAGATCATAAAGAAGTAAACAGCAGCTTGTGAACCAAACAATTCGATTCCCATCACAAAACAGGCAATCGGTGTATTTGTCGCACCAGAAAATACCCCGATAAAACCTAATCCAGCAAGAAAAGGAACAGAAACATGGAGCAAAGGCGCTAGTACTGCGCCAAGCGTTGCACCAATCTCAAATAGTGGTGTCACTTCTCCCCCTTGGTACCCCGCACCTAAAGACAAGACCGTGAAGAATAATTTCCCAATAAAATCATAAGCATGTGCCTGTCCATTAAATGATTCCTGCAGTAACGGAAGACTCAACCCAAGGTAACGTTGTGTTTGCAAAATCAACGCTGCGGCTACAACTACTGCTCCACCTATCGTATTTCGCCAAACAGGATGAGGAATCCATTGCGCATACCGCGCTTTTAAAAAGACGATCGAACGGCTGAATACCCAACCAATCAAACCAAAAGCAATCCCAGCAACAAAAACTTTGAAGAACAGCAACATACTCCATTCAGGAATCACACCCATTTGGTAATGTAGATGAGAAACACCATAGCTTTCTGTCATGAAATTTGCAAAAAGCGCAGCAAAGAAGCTAGGAAATATTGCTTCTGTTCGGACTTTACCGATTGCCAACACTTCTAATCCAAATAATGTTCCAGCTAAAGGTGTGCCAAATACAGAACTAAAACCCGCACTGATTCCACTGATAACCAAAATCTCCCGTTCTGCTTTATCCAATCGGAATAAATGCGCTATATTATCAGCTAATGCTCCCCCCATTTGAACTGCTGTTCCTTCACGACCAACAGATCCCCCAAATAAATGGGTAGTGATGGTCCCAAACAAGGTCAATGGAATGAGCCGCAAAGGGATCTTCTCTTCTCCTCCATTCCCTTGATCGATCACTAAGTTATTCCCACGACTAGAAAGACCGCCATGATACGCATAAAGATAAGCAAAAAGCGCGCCGCTGACTGGCAATAGATAAAGTAGCCAAGGATGTGCTAGTCGGATATCTGTCACGAACGTCAGGCTATTTAAGAAAAAAGCAGACAAGCTCCCCATGAATACTCCGAGAATCGCTGTGACCACCAGCCACTTCAACATGTACATCAAAATACGCACTGGACTCGGTAATTGTTTTTCCATAAAAAATTCCTCCTCAAATAAAAAAACGCCTACTAAAGAAAGGGGCTGGCCCCAGACTTTAGTAGGCGTCATTAGCTATCTTACGTTAGCATTTAAAGGCGAACACCATCACCTATTCACTTCCATTAAAAGATAGCATATTTTTCTGTAAAAAACAATAAAATTATCGTTCTTTCTTTACACGTTCAGCAAATTCATAGAAAGGAGCCAATTTCGTTAACTGTTGATTACATTGATCACTATCATGACAAATATAATTCCCCTTTTTCGTATACGTGCCATCAGAACCGGCTTTCGTTGTAGAAAGAAAGAGCGAGACATTCGATGTTTTCTGACAGATCGCACAGATTCCCTTATTAATCGTTGGTGATAAAGTACCGCTGATCCCTTTTAATTTTCCATCTTCGTAATAAACCATGAATTTTTTTTGCGTCCCTGGATCATTCCAACCGATGTACGTATGTGCTTGCAAGTCGATTTCATTCCAAGCGGGTTGTTTGAGTTTTTTCACTTTTCGGAATAATTTCTCGATTTGTGGTTTGCTCGGCTGCATAAACGGCTGGACGATTTGCTTCAGCTCCTCCAATGCTCGTTCTGCTTGCGTTTTTGTCAGTTTTACGTCTAAAACTGTCGTTAAAAACGTATCGATTTCTGGTGGTTCGTAACCTAATACATCGCGAATCTTTTCAGCTGCTAGAGCCTGAACCGTTTGTACCGTTTTTGAGTCATTGACAGATGAGTACGCATTTAATAACTGCTCTACTTCTCTTTTTATAAAAAAATATTGATATGGTTTCATTGTTTGTTCCATGATTTTAAAGTCCTTTCTTCTAACCAAAGTGCATACTTTGTAGAAAAAAGTGATCTTCTGCAAAGTATGTGTTACCTGAAGATCCCGGACTCTTTTAAATAAGATACGTTTTGCATCTTATCATCACCCCCTTTAATGTTCATTCTTCTATGTACATGATTCATTCGATAAATAAAAGTAAACCGTATCTTGAGCAGATAGTCAACTGCAAACAGAAAAAGGACTGTGACAAAAGTCGTGTCAAAGTCCCTTTCTACAAACAAACGGTGTTCCAGAAGTAGCTTCTTCGAAAAATAAGCCGGAATTTCACAAAAATTTGAGAAGCAATTTTCGTAAATTCCTTCTTATTTCTTGAAGCTGACCCACTTCTGTCACAACCTCAATATGGTCTATTATTGGTTTTACCTGTTAAATCGAGGATTCTTTTCCGAAGTAACGTTGCCATCTCTTACGCATACTTGCTGACATAGGCTGAGCGGCTTCTTTGACTGCGCAGTATTTGTCTACGAATGTTACGATATATCCTTCTTTGTACTTAGGCGGTGCAATCGTTGCGCCCCACATGTGCTTCAAAATGATATCTCGCTCAAGATCCGACAATTCGGTGATCTTTTCTGCATTCTTTACAGCGATTCTTGGATGGATATACGCATGTGTGCCTTCATCAAATTTCGTCGTACGCCAATCATAGTAGAACAGATCGTGCAAAAGTCCAGCACGCGCTGTTGCTTTAGCATTGCCACCCCATTTTTTTGCGAGCAGATAACTATAGTAAGAAACACTGATGGAATGCTCCAAACGAGTGGAATGAACATGCTGTGTGTAATTCGCTAATTTTTTCACTGCTTCTGTTTCTAAAAGATCTTCTACATAAGACATATATTCTTCGTCTTCACGCCATTTTTCTGTCATAATTATCGATCTGCCACCTTTTTGAATTTCATTTTCTTCTGAAATTGATCTAAGTATACCACCAGTGTTCGGATTATTCTAGTCGCCTTGGATAAAATAGCCAAAGCTTAATAGTTCCTTAATCATAAAGAAAAATGATAAAGAACAATCCCTGCCGCAACCCCAACATTCAACGATTCCGCATTTCCTTTCATCGGGATATATACGTTCTGATCAGTCAAAGACAAGATTTCCTGACTTACCCCCTGACCTTCGTTCCCCATGATTATTGCGAAGTTATCTGATTTTTCTACTTTGTCTAATGCGTGTGCTTCTTCATTTAATTCTGTGCCATACACTGTAAACCCTTTGTCTTTCATTAAAGGAATCACTTCTGTCAAATCTTTTTGCAACACAGGCAAATGATAATTGCTTCCCTGCATGCTGCGCAGCACCTTTGTACTATAAATATCTGCCGTTCCTTTGCCTAATAAAACACCAGCCATATCAAATGCATCTGCCGTACGGATCATCGTCCCTACATTTCCAGGATCTTGTACATTATCTAATAACAGCCATCCTCCTGAAAAATCTGGCGTGCCTTCAGCCGTTAACGCCATCACTGCTAAGATTCCTTGTGGTGTAGGTAGATCCGATACAGCATCCATGACCTCATCCGAAACTAGAAAAGTAGAAATCTCTTTGTTTGCGGCCAGCCAGTCTCCCCATTCTTTCATGCCTCGCTGTGTCACAAAAAGTTCTTTTATTTCTGCATCAGACGACGCAGCTTCTTCAATCAGATGGAACCCTTCCAAAAGATATTCTTCCTTTTCTTCCCGATATTTCTTTTTATGTAGTTTTTTTAATTCTTTGATTCTTGGATTTTTTGCTGATTGGATCTCTTTCACATTCCTCACCTCCCCATGATTATATCATGGAATAGGTGCTTGAGCTTGTTTCATCCTAAAAAAATCGGTATCATTAATTTATAAAATAGGAAAGAAAGGTGACGAACATGCGCAAAGTTAAAATGAACGTCCAAGGACGCGTCCAAGGCGTAGGATTTCGCTACATGACCAAGATGGTCGCTGATCAACTAGGCGTGACTGGAACGGTAAAAAACGAAGACGACGGCTCAGTCACAATCGAAGCAATCGGCAATGACGACATCATCCAGAAATTTATTGAAGAAGTCAAGAAATCACCGAGCCCAAGTGGACGAGTGCAGTATGTGGATGTCCAAGAAGACCCGATGATTGAGGAACGAAAGAAATTTGATGTGGTGGGATAAGGTTGTGAAAAAGCTGGTCTGCATCAAGCATTAAGGACAGGTTGTGAAAAATAGCTCTCCATATTTTTCAACAGGCTGGACTTAATGCCGTAGATGCAAGCTTTTGAACACCGTCGATAAGGTTGTTTTTGAGGCGCTTTGCCTCGAGTATTAAGGAGAAACATTTTCAAAATAGCTTCTCATATTTTGTTAATACCGAGAAACTGACTTTTGAACACCGTCGATAAGGTTATTCTTGAGGCGCTTTGCCTCAAAAATTAAGGACAGCAGTGAAAAAGCTGATCTATCACTTGCAGTGAGTTCATTTGACTCCGCTTTTTCGGGCAGAAAAAAAGTTTTTAGTTTATTAAAGTAAGAAAGAAACACTTGGAATCATTCTACTTTTTCCTAGTATTTCTTTCTTGATTTTTTGTCTTTTTTTCAAAATTTTTCGCTACGTAAAAGAACGAATATTTATATGAAATTTCTATGAAGTTGATTGAATTCCATGCGCTTTTTTAGTATAGTTAAGTTTGTGTAAAAATTATAGAAGAGGAAGTATTCTATGAATAAATGGAAAAACTGGTTATTGGGATCCGGACTTGTCAGTATCCTGCTCTTTTTATCTGGCTGTGTGCGGATGGATTCAAACGGAAACCCTGACACTTCGGGAATCGTTTATCGAGTACTCGTCCATCCTATGGGCCAAGCGATTACATATCTAGTTGAAAATTTCAATTGGTCTTATGGCTGGGCAGTTATTGCAATGACTGTGATCGTCCGTATCATCATCTTGCCACTAGGTATTAGTCAATCGAAAAAAACAATGATCCAATCTGAAAAAATGCAAGCGTTAAAACCACAAGTTGAAGCAGCCCAACAAAAATTGAAAGCTGCAACAACACGTGAAGAACAAATGGCAGCACAAGCAGAAATGCAGCAAGTATACCGCGAAAACGGATTGAGTATGACCGGCGGAATCGGCTGTCTGCCTCTATTGATCCAAATGCCGATCTTCTCTGCCTTGTACTTTACGGCACGTTATACAGAAGGTATTCGGGAATCATCTTTCTACGGCATCGATTTAGGCTCACCAAGTATGGTACTTGTTGTCATTGCAGGGGTCGCTTATCTGCTTCAAGGATACATCTCAACGATCGGTATTCCTGAAGAACAGAAAAAGACGATGCGTACGATGCTGATCGTCTCTCCTGCTATGATCGTCTTCATGTCGATCAGTGCGCCAGCCGGTGTTACACTTTACTGGGTAGTCGGTGGTGTGTTCAGCTGTCTGCAAACATTCATCACAAACGTTATGATGAAACCACGTTTGAAAGCACAAGTGGCAGAAGAGTTGAAACAAAACCCACCAAAACAAGTCGTCACTCCAAGAAAAGATGTGACAGAATCAGCTAAACCAGCTGACAGCAAACAAGCAACCAAACAAATCAAGCAACCGAAAAACAGTACAAACAACAAAGGCCGCAATGCAGGAAAGCAACAGAAGCGGAAGTAGATAGTAAATAAGAGTGTAATAAAAATTCATTAACAGTTTTAGCAATTAAAAATATCGACCAAGATTTTTGAAAAAGAAATCTGGTCGATATTTTTATTTAAGTGAATGTTTAATTTGAATCATCGATTGATCGCTATCTAATTGCAGCAGCATCTTTTTATGAAGAAACAACTTTTTCTTATCTATCAACGTAGACAGGTGTTGCTGTTTCTTCTAATAGTGTACTTAATTCTTTAATATTTTGTTTTCCTTCTTCTAACATCCAACTACTCGCTTTTTCTTCGCCTTCGGTAACAAAAGGTACTACTCCCTTCGCCCATGTTGCTCGCCCACATAAGACACCATTGAATGTCGAACCTGATTGTTTTGCAAAACGCAATGTATCTTGAAATAGTGCAGCGCTGACTCCCGCACTTAAAAAAATAAACGGTTGTTCAGTCACTTTCGATTGTTCATAGAAATACGCGGATGCCTCTGCTTGACTATAACAAGTATCTTGCCCATACCCTTCCACAAATCTCATATTCACTGGTACTTCTACTTTCAATACATCCACTTGATAACGTTCTTTTGAAAATTCTCGCATGGCTTCAATCACTTTATGCGGTTTTACTTTTGCATAGTCAAGAGAAGACGGATCGCCAATAGTTGCATCGTAAGAAAGGAGCTCTAAAAAGAAAGGTATGCCTTCTGCTTCGCATTCTGAACCAATCCGTTCTATAACTATTTGTTTTTGCACATTAATCTCTACTGGTTCATCAACGTCATAGTACAATAAAAATTTACAAGCATCCGCACCCACTTCTTTTAACCTTTTCACTGACCAACTATTCAGTAAATCTGGTAGTCGGCCTGGCATTTTCGCATCATAGCCGGTTTTTTCATAAGCTAGCAACAAACCACATTCTTTCTCTCGAAGCGCTGCTGCAGGCAGACCATATTCTGGATCGAGTAAAATAGCGGAAGCATACGGAGTCAGGTACTGAGAAACCATCTGTTTAAATTGGATGATATCTTCTGATGTAGCTTCTTTATATTGGTTGATCATTTTCTTCAAAGCACCACGTTGGTCGATAGCTAGCGCGCTAATAATTCCAGCTTCATCCGTCAATCGCTTCAAACGTTCCTGTTTTTCTATACTCATTTTCTTCATATATCTTCACCTATTTCTTTAGTTAATATTGTAGCTATTTCTATTTTTGATTTTGCTGCTCTCAACTGTTCTGTAACCTCTTTTCGCATCAATGATCGTGCAACGAGAGACAATAATTTCAAATGAGTCGTTCCTGCTTCTGAATCTGGGATAAATAACGCAAAAATAAAATCAACTGACTGTCTATCTAAACTGTTCCATTCAATTCCTTTGTTCAGTGTGACGATAATCAAACTAGGTTCGTTGATTGTTTGAGACTTCGCATGAGGGATAGCAAAACCTGACATTATTCCTGTAGTACCTTCTTTTTCTCTTTCTAGAAGTTTTTGATATACTTCTTTTTCGTCATGAGTGATTCCTAAACAGAATGTTTGCTTTGCTAAAAACTTAAATGCTTCTTCTTGACTATCTAATGGCTGTTGTAAAAAAATGTTCTCTTCATGAATGATTGTCATGATAAGCCTCCTGCTCTTCCTTCTTCGATAACTGTACGATTTGCTGCTTTATTATCCCTCTTCTTGTCTTTATCAGTTACTCTTTTCTTTTGGATCAAACCTAGTATCACTCCACCAACGATCGAACCAATAAGAATCGCTGTAACCCATTGGATTTTTCCCGTCACTACAGGTAACACTAAAAAACCGCCATGTGGGGCTGGTACTTGGACACCAAACAGATAGGTCAAGACAGCAGCAATTGATGAGCCTAACATCATCGTTGGTAATACTCGGATCGGGTCTTTCGCAGCAAACGGAATAGCTCCCTCCGTAATATGAGTTGATCCTAAAATAAAATTAACCAAACCTGCATTACGATCATTAGTCTCAAAATATTTACCAAACAATAAAGTTGCAAAACCAGTAATCAACGGTGGTGCAATGCAAGCTGCTGACACGCCAGCCATAAAAGTGGTGTTTCCTTGTGCCAAAAGAGCTGTACCTGTTACATATGCCGCCTTATTAATCGGTCCCCCCATATCAAACGCACACATGCAACCAACAATCACGCCAAGAACAAGTGGATTCGAATGTTCAAATCCAGCTAAAAAGCTCATCATTCCTTCATTTATAGCCTTCATTGGACCCGCCAACAAAGACATTACGATGCCAATAAACGCTACACCAATAACTGGATATAAGAAGATTGCCTTCAAGCCATCTAGTTGTTTAGGTAAAATTGTCAGTAGCTTTTGCAAAAATAAGACAAAATAACCTGCTAAGAAGCCAGCTAAAATACCTCCTAAAAATCCAGTACCGCCATTCATGGCCACGATTCCACCAACAAATCCAACGACTAACCCTGGACGTTTCGCGATTCCTTCTGCAATATAAGCTGCTAAAACTGGAACCATCATCCCCATTGCTGCATCGCCAACCGTTTTTAACATCGCCGCTGTAGCATTGTATTGTGCATGGTCTGGATCAAAAGAATAGATTCCCCAAACGGCAAATGAAATAGCAATCAATACTCCGCCAGCTACCACGAAAGGCAACATATGAGAGACACCATTCATCAAATTTTTATAGATGCTGCGACCCAAATTAGCACCACTTATCGTTTCTGATTCTAAAGTATCAACAGCTTCATTATCTGCTAAGATGGCCCCTTTTCCTGCCAATGCCTCGTCAATCAGCCGTTGTGCATCTTTGATTCCTGTACTGACAGAAACATCAATGACTCGTTTTCCCGCAAATCTTTCTGAATGGACATCTTTGTCTGCGGCAATAATGACAGCATCTGCCTGTTTGATTTCTTCAACCGTTAATTCATTCTCGATCCCAATTTGTCCATGGGTCTCCACTTTGATCGTGATGCCTTTTTTCCTAGCTGCTTGCTCTAATGCCTCTTGCGCCATGTAAGTGTGCGCAATTCCTGTCGGACAACCGGTTGCTGCAATTAGTTGATATTTTCCCATCTTTCGAACCTCTCTTCCTTGATTTTGATTTGTTTACTTAATTCCTCCACATCCAAAAAATCAGTCAGTCCTTTACGAAAAGCAGTAGAGCTGCCTGCTGCTATGCTTTTACGTAACGTTTCATCAAGCGGTCGTCGATTCATGTATCCTGCTAAAAAAGTGCCTAACATGGCATCACCTGCACATGCTGTATTGACGACTTTTCCTTTTGGCGAGTTTCCCCGAATCACCCTGTCTTTCGTAAAAAGAATCGCTCCTTTCTCACCGAGGGATAACAAAACATTTTCTGCACCTGACTCTACTAGTCGTTGTCCATAAACAAAGTAATCTTCATCTGTAACCATTTTTCGTCCGAACCAAGAAGAAAGTTCTTCCTCATTTGGTTTCAGCAAAAACGGTCGATAGGGTAAACAATCCATGACTTCTTGATCACTACTATCAATAATCAAATAAATCCTCTTTTCCTGACAAATCCGACTGATTTCTACTAAAACCTTTGGAGACAGCCCTCTTGGTAAACTCCCAGAAACACAAAGATAATCCTCTGCTTGTAATGCTCTTATTTGATTTAAAAAATTATGGACAGCTGCCTGCGGTATTTCAGGTCCTTGATTCACTAATTTGTATTCTTCTCTCGTTTGATTGACTTGTGTAAATACATTGATACGCGTCATACCAGGCACTTCAATAAACTCTGTTTGGATTTGTTTCTTCTGTAAATAGTCTTCTATATATTTTCCTGTGAAACCAGCAGAAAAACCTAATGCTGTACTTGGGTAATCTAGCATCTTTAATACTAGTGACACATTCACCCCTTTTCCGTTTGCCTGAATGTCATCCTCTTTTGTGCGGTTTACCATAAAAGGATGCATCTCCTCTGTTTCAATAAATAGATCAATTGCCAAATTCATCGTACATGTGTAGATAGACATAACCAATGACCTCCTTGACTCTATTATGAAATACGCGAAAGAGAAAATGTTTTCTTAATCGTTCCAACACAAAGAAAACCTTTACATTTATAAACACCTCGTGCTATTTTTTAACTAACTTTTAGTGAAAGAAGGAAAGAATATGGATCACAAATTAAGTGAAACAGAACAGTACCTCTGGAACTTTATCGAACACCACATCCTAGAGATCCCTAACTACTCCATCGTGAAACTAAGTGAACAAGCAAATGTCTCAACAGCCACCATTGTGCGGACAATGAAAAAGAAAGGCTATGAAGGATTTACTTCGTTTAAGCACCATCTAAAAGAAGGAGAAAACAAGAACATCAATTTTTCTTTCTTAGATAAAGTAGACAAAGGTATCCGTCGAGCCATTCTAAAAAATGAACAAGAAGTGGTACGTACAATCAATATGTTGGAAATCGGGAACATTGAAGATGCAATACAAAGAATCAAATTTGCTGACCGGGTTTTTGTCTTTGCACGAGGATTTTCAGAAATGATTGGTCAAGAGATGCTCGTAAAACTTCAATTAACAGGGAAAAATTGTCAAATGCATGCTGATCCAGAAATCATCAAAAGCATCAGTCGGAAACTAACTAAGAAAGACAGCGTTATTTTTGTTTCTTTGAACGGCGAGACAAAAGAACTCGTCGCCGCCGCAAAGAATTGCTATGATGCAGAGATTGGTTCGATTCTAGTTACAGCCAATCATTCCTCTACACTCAAAGATTATTGCGAGATAAATCTCGTAGGTTTCAAATCAGAAGGTTCGTATTTCCCTAATTATGAAGTACGTTCACGCTTGCCTCTCCAGATCATCGCGAGAATTCTGCTTGACGCCTATGCATTGCGTATGGGGGAGAATTGAGGGGATTTGATTTGCGGTTGATAACGATTGTCCACCGTATACTTAGCAAAACTATCTAAAAATGTTTGTAAGAATTTTGATATTATAATTTATTAATCCCTTTTTCCATCTTAGATAAAAGTTATATAGTAAGCGCCCCATAGAACAGTACCTTACTAACAAATGCACCTCAAGATATACTTGAGCTATCAAGAAGTCTGGAGGTTTTCTATGTATAAATTAAATGAGATTGTTCCTGTCCAATTAGGAAACGAAAAGAGTGCACCAGAAAAAGGTAAACCCGCGGCTGCCAAGTTAGCGATGCGCATCAAAAGAGAGAATGGTTCTGAAGTTTTGATCTATAACGGTATTAACAATTATATTCTTCAAGCTATTTTGAAAGAACTGTTGTCCAATGCTTTATGATTTACTTCAAACCAAACATATTTATATTGTGTGCGGAAAAACAGATTTGCGAAAAGGAATTGATGGTCTTGCCAGTCTTATTCAACAAGAGTATCAACTCGAGCTTTACGAAGATGCCGTTTTTTTATTTTGCGGGAACCGTCAAGACCGTTTCAAACTTCTCTATTGGGACGGTGATGGTTTTCTTCTCTGTTATAAGCGGATAGAAAACGGCAAGTTAAAATGGCCTCGGACGAAAGACGAAGTTCGAACCTTAACGAACCAACAGGTTCGATGGTTGTTAGAAGGATTAAGTATCGATCAACCTCGAGCTATTTTGCCAGGAAAAAAAGGAGTTTTTTAAGCTGGGGGG
>NZ_JAPRFV010000011.1:0-112292 GCF_035725965.1 Enterococcus sp. E5-162
CTGATTTGATTTTGCAGAAGATCCAAGCAACAGTATACGATGGTGCAATTATTTTATTCCATGATATTTATCCTGAAACGATTCGTGCCGTCCCTCAAGTGATCGATTATCTGCAAGAGCAAGGGTACCGCATTACGACAGTGGGGGATTTATTAGGACATCCAACGACTGTCGAGAATTATTATGGCAGAAACGATCATCGGCCAGTCCAGTAAGTGAAAACAAGTATACTATAATAAAAAAACTGTCCGCTAATTTTTTTGGTGGACAGTTTTCACTTGAAAAGTAAAGAAGCAAACATTCGGAAGTTATGCTAAAATGGCAATAGAACGCGTCCTGAGGGAATCGAACCCTAATAGTTGTACACATTCAAGGTATGTCAGCATACAATAGGAGTGATATTATGTTGAAGGTTGCTATCTGCGATGATGAACTTGGCATTACTAACTATGTAGGTAATTTGTTGCAAAATTATGATCCAGTTTTATTTGAACCTTATGTATATTATGATCCGTCAAAGTTGATTAAACAAATGGATCAATTAAATTTTGATATGTATATTTTAGATATTGAATTTCCAGGAAAGAATGGAATGGAGGTAGCAGATTTTATTCGGCAAAATGATTTCAATGTTCCGATTATTTTTTTAACGAGTTATCGAGAATATATGGAAAAAGTCTTTAAATTACATACGTTTGATTATATTCTGAAACCGTTGGAACAGAACTATTTTTTTCAAGTGATTGAAAGGGCTATCAAATATTTAGGAGTTTTAAATAATAAATTGAGTTTTCCTATAGAAAAACGGATTATCGAATCGCGTTAAATGACATTTTGTTTTTTGAAAAAAATAGACGTCAAGTATTCATCAATATGACATCTCAAAACAAATATGTCAACTTTGGAGATCATTGCTAAGTTGACATCAACATTTGTTCAAACACATACTTCATTTATTATAAACATGGAGCATATAAGAGAAATAGGAAAAAACTATGTTCGATTAAGCAATTGCGAAAATATCATTGAATTGCCTATAAGCAGAAAGTTTAAAACAGACGCTCTAACAAAGATACTTATGCGAAAGAGAGATTTATTCTAATGGAAGATGAGTTACTTCGAAATATTAGTCTAATAATGTACGTTTTTTTGCTCGATTATTTTTTCTCTGGAGTGGCAGTAAAAAAAGTAAGACTTTCTTGATAAATTTAATTATTTGTACGATTATTTTATTCAATTTCCTTTCGAATCTTTTTTTACCGTTTGAATATTTACCTTATATTAATATTTTCTTGAGTCTTTTTGTAATTGCGAGTATTGCGAAGAAATATTTTTTATCAGATAGTGAGATTTTCTTTTGGATGTTGTTTCTACTAGCAGTTAATTTCATCTGCGAATCGGTTTCCGTCAAGTTGATTCAGTTAATAATTTTGAATCAGGTAGAAAATACAATTACTCATTATTCGATCCTATTTAGCACTAGTCTCACGTTACTTATCGAAATTTTATTTTTCTTTGGCATGCGACTATTCCTTTCACGAAAAGAAACGCTACATAATCAAATTAATACTATATCTCTCTTAACAATGAGTTCAATTCCGATTATTTCAAGTATCATACCTTTCGGGTTTCTTATGTCAGAAGTAAACATGGCCATCAATAGAAGGATAATAGATATTTTTATAACGATGGGAATTGTAATCATGAATATTTGTGTTTTATACCTTTATCACAGTATTTCTTTTCATCAAGCACATATCAATCAAATCTCTCTAGAGAAGAAGGCGCTTGAATCAGAAATAAAATATGTGGAGGAAATTAAAAAGAGCCAAGAGAATCTGAAACAAATTAGACACGATTTGCGAAATCATTTTTTAGTTCTATCGGGGCTGTTAGAAAATGAAGATATTTCTTCAGCTAAGAAATATCTGAGGAAGACGATGAAACAACAAGAAATGATTACTGACTTTTATACTTCGGATCCTATCTTGAATTATATTTTAAATGAAAAACTGACTATAGCAGAACAATCGGAAATTCAGGTCAATACATCGATTTTTATATCAGAAAATGTAAAAATTGATTATGATATTATAGCAATCATTGTGGGAAACCTAATGGATAATGCAATCGAAGCATGCACTCGAAATAACGGAAAAGGCAAAGATATCACCGTGATTATTAAGCAGTTTAAAAGTGATCTTTTCATAGAGATAAATAATGCTTATTTAGTCAATGAGAGATATACAAGAAAGGAAGACAGAGTGCTGGTATAGGTACAAAAAGTATAAGATCTTTAGTCGAGAAAAATGGTGGAATCTATCATACTTGGACTGAAGCTGATAGATACTTTGCAAGCATCGTATTGTTTGACGTTTATGAATAGAGACTACAGAATTTAAAAGTTAGTTTGTCTAGTTTTCCATTATTGGAATTTAAAGTATTTCTGTTTTTTCTATGCGTTGTGTAAAGGTGATTAGTGTCATTCCAATAATCAGAGCGATAAAAACTGACAGTATAAATGTTAATATTGTGTAATTCAATACACCTAAAACGACAATATTTGAAACACCTATAATGTTTATAACAGCAGTGATAGAGGTGGTTTTATATAATTCAGCTATTTCAATTCTTCTCAAAATCTTCAATTCCTCCGTGATAGTGCTCTTAATGACAATGCGCCGGTGATGATTAACCAAATACTAACTGTTAGGATATTTTTTAGTTGAATAAATCCAGAGCCAAAAAAAGAAGTACGAATCAAATTGGCTGTTGGGACAAAAGGTAAGAAATCATCGACATTTGAGCTAAAATCAATAAAGCGACAGACAGGACAGAAAAATGAATCGCTAGACCAAATTTTAGGGATGAAGCAAGAAAAGACATCAGGATTCCTGGTAAAGAAGCGAATCCCCAGATAATAAAATCAGCCAATAGGAGATTGAATCGGGAAACGGGCAGTGTTCTTTGATAAGAAACGATCCCATTTTGCTTAGCAGTGCTTACTATCTGTGCCGATAAGACGCCCCCAACAGCAATAATCCCAAGTACTATTGCACCAGAGGATAAATAGACAGCGGTTGTATCATCCATTGTAGGAATTAAAAAAGTGAGTCCGTAAACAATTGCTAATGATAGTAGCAGTTGGGCCACTGTAAAGACTGGCAAAAGTACCTTGTATCTTACTAGACTCCATCTAAGTAAAGCGTATAATTGAAATAATCGACTATCGGAAGGGCGTGAATAGGAATCGTAGCTTTGCTTATTTTTCATTCGTTAATCCTCCGTATGTGTTTTCTAATGTTTGAGGTGATAAGCTATAGTTCGTTACTTCTCTTGATGAAATCTTTTCATTAATCCATATCATTGCATCAACTACTTGTTCTTGTGACAAAGTGA
This sequence comes from Enterococcus sp. E5-162, assembly GCF_035725965.1. Classification (NCBI taxonomy): domain Bacteria; kingdom Bacillati; phylum Bacillota; class Bacilli; order Lactobacillales; family Enterococcaceae; genus Enterococcus; species Enterococcus sp. E5-162. Next base: position 3,400 of record NZ_JAPRFV010000011.1, read on the forward strand.
CATCGTAACGTAACTCACCCTTTTGTAAGATACAGCCAATATTTCTAGGTAATTCTTGCATTTCAAATTCCTTATCAGAGAATAGTACAAGGTGCATTTGGATCAACGTTTTTTCTAACGATTCGCGAACATACGCATCTTTAATTAAAGTTCCCTTATCAAAGAGTAGATATCTATCTGCATATTGATCTACTTCGAGTAAATTGTGAGTTACCACAATTACAATGTGTCCTTTTTGAGCTAATTTTCTTAAGGAATTCCAAATGATTTTTCTTCTTATCGGATCAACATTATTTGTAGGTTCATCAAGCAGTAAGATTGGTGGAGGGGCAACAATAGACATGGCAAATGAAGTAAGCCTTTGCAATCCGCCTGATAGTTTCTGCCCTTGTACATGTGCCCATTTCGAAATTTTAAGTTCTTGCATAATCTCTATAACGTGAGTCTGGGTATCAGATTTATTCAATCCTCGTATCCTTAAAATAGCTTCAATAGACTGTTGCATGGTAACCCCATCTAATGGTGCATGAAATTGGGGCATCATTGCTGCAAATTGCCTAGCCATTTTCCAGTTTTTATCTAAAGAGTGGCCTTGAAAAGTAATACTACCGGAAGTAGGTTTTGTTCCGCCTATGATTTGATTTAAGAAAGTTGTTTTTCCTGCACCGTTGTGTCCAGTTACAGCAACAATTTCTCCAGGGGAAAAAACGATAGTTATATTTTTATTGGCAAAATTACTACTATTCTTATATTTTTTTGAAAGAGAATGGATACTTAAATGATTGTTCATAGTAAAATCACGTCCTAAAGTAGTTGATTGTTGGTATTAACCACACTAAAAGAATGAATATATCTGCACCCATTCCTAGAGCAAGGATTAATTTCGAATGGCAAGTCTTGTTATCAAACAAAAAAGGATCATCCCTAATCATGTTTAAAGTTAAACGTATGTCAGTTATACTGTAGACTCGAAATTGCCAAGCATTAAGATCGTCGAATCAATGTTTTATCATCAAATTCGATAAATTAATAATAAAACAAAAATACGTTCAACAATCTAAATGATACAATTAACCAAGTAGCTGTAATATTTAACCTTATTCAAACTTTAGTGTATAAACAAGATGATTTAACTTGAAAATAAAGTTATTCATACAAAAGAGATGAATCAACAAAAAATTAGAAGTGTTAGAATATGTCCATAAACAAAAGGGATAAAAGTCAATTATATGTACATTTTATGTTGGAGTGAATAGATTCTGGTGATTTAGTCGAAATGTGATTGATAAGTGGTTAGATGAACAGGTATAATAAGTGCGTATCTACTTTAGCATGTTGCTATGGAAGACATTCAAACATCAGCATTTCAAAAATAAAAGTGACTTGCGTAACGTTGAGGGTAGGAATTAATGGGTAGGCAAATTTTAGGAAAAGCAAAAAAAAGACACTTTCCGTCTCTGGTAGAAAGTGTCGTGAATCCTACTATAAAAAAATAGAACGCGTCCTGAGGGAATCGAACCCCCGTCTCAAGAACCGGAATCTTACGTGATATCCACTACACTAAGGACGCAAGCACTGGGATAATTGTAACTAAACAGATAAAAAATTACAAGGGGATTGGACAAAAAAATGAAATTTGAGCAAAATTTTTCACAAAAACAGCAGCAGACACAGAAACTAGCCATGACGCAACAGTTGCAGCAGTCCATCCAAGTTTTACAATATAACAGTGAAGAGCTGTTGGCATTCGTTGAGAACCAAGCAATGGAAAACCCATTGGTGGAAGTTGTTGAGCCGGAATGGCAGCCAGATTACATAAAAGCTTCTTCATCTTCTTATGAAGGAGAAGAGACAAATTACCTAAATCAGATTCCTGATACAAAAGGGTCTTTATTTGATTCATTGATCGAACAAGTCCACTTGAATTACCGAGATACTTTTTTAAGGAAAATCGTTCTTTATCTTGTAGAATACATCGATTTGAACGGATTTTTGACGATTAGTTTAGAGGAAGCTGGAAAAGAGATCGGAGCGACGCCTATCCAAATGCTCGATGCGTTGACACTAATCCAGCAATTAGAACCAGCTGGAGTAGGTGCACGTAGTTTGCAAGAATGCCTCATGCTTCAAACGGAACGGGATGATTATGCGCCGGAACTAGCCTACATCGTGCTAGAAGAATGTTTTGAGCAATTGGTGGAGCGAAAATGGAAAGAGATTGCGCAGCGTTTTTCTGTTGATTTACACGCTGTTCAGCAAATATTCGACTATTTGCAAACATTGAGCCCAAGTCCAGGACGAATTTTCGATCGTAGTAGCGAATTGTACATTATTCCTGATGTCCGGGTATTAGTGGACGATGGAAATGTACAAGTCATCTCAAACCGAAAAAAACAACCGAATATCCGATTTCAAGAGACCTACTTCAAGCAAATGTCACAACAAGCAGATAAAGAAACTGAAAATTATTTAAAAGAACGGAAACAGGAATTCGAATGGTTGAAGAAAACGATCCTCCAACGCGGGGATACAATTTTGCGGGTTGCTCAAGTCATTGTTTCTCGGCAAAAAGCTTTCTTTATCGACAAGGAGCGGCCCATCAAACCTCTTACGTTAAAGGAAGTTGCGACCGAGATAAATGTGCATGAATCTACGGTCAGTCGAGCAGTCAACGGGAAATATTTGGAAACAGATTTCGGTGTATTTGAGTTAAAGAAATTTTTCACTGCAAGAATCCCTACTAACGGTGCAGAACAGACAGAAGATCTTTCGGCAGATACTGCGAAGAAAAAGTTGCAGGAATTAGTTGATCAAGAAGACAAAAGCAAGCCGTTGTCGGACCAGAAATTGGTTGAATTGCTGAAAAAAGATGAGATAGCGATCTCAAGACGGACAGTAGCAAAATACCGTGATTTATTAGGAATCCCGAGTTCATCAAAAAGAAAACGTTATGATAATTAATCATCCAAAAAATCAGAAAAAGTATTTTACTTTTTCTGATCTTTTTAGTTGAAAAACGAAAGCAAAACTGTTAGACTAACAGTCGTGAGGTTGAGTTTTCCCTTTATTGATGTGAAATTCGAAAAGTTAATTTCTTTTTTTTATCGTATATGGGTCGTTTTAAGTCTACATTGGACGCAAAGTGTCCAACTAAGGAGATCGCTATGCTAGATGAAATAAAAATGATTGAATCTGTTGCACCAGATATTATCGAAGTGTTGCAAGAACGCTATAAAATTTTACGAAATATCTATTGGATGCAGCCGATTGGACGTCGAAGTTTATCAGAAAGTATGGGGATAACAGAACGAGTATTGCGAACAGAAACAGACCTTTTGAAAAATCTGAATTTGATCGATACCTCAAAAAGCGGTATGACGCTGACAACTAAGGGTGAAGAAGTTTATCAAAGTCTTGAAAACTTCATGGATCAGCTTTTAGGTACGCATCAAACCGAACAACAGTTGGCAGAATATTTTGGTAATCAGCGCTGTATCGTTGTTTCAGGAAACAGCGAAGAGCAAACCAAAGTGGCTGATGCATTCGGCGAAGCGCTGAGTGAAGCCTTAGACCGACTGCTTCCGGAAGGCGAGAATATCATCGCTGTGATGGGAGGAACCACCATGGCAGTTGTAGCAGAACAGTTGTCTAATCTGGAAAATAAAAAACGGCATAACCTATTTGTCCCTGCAAGAGGCGGGATCGGTGAAGCGATAACTGTACAGGCAAATTCTGTCAGTGCAAGAATGGCTGCCAAAGCAAACGGAAACCACCGTGCACTTTATGTTCCGGAGCAATTAAGTCTGGCAACTTACAATTCTTTACTCAATGAGCCATCTATCCAAGAAGTCTTAAACTTGATTAGTGAGGCGAATTGTGTTATTCATAGTATTGGGCGTGCATTACACATGGCAGCACGTCGAAAGATGACTGAAAAAGAATTAGTCATGCTGAAACAAGCAAATGCTGTAGCGGAATCCTTTGGATACTTTTTCAATGAAAAAGGCGAAGTTGTTTATAAGGTCCCTAGGATCGGCATAGAATTGCAAGATTTGGCGAAAGTCCCAATCATCATGGCGATAGCGGGCGGAAAATCAAAAGCCAAAGCAATTCGAGCTTATATGAAAAATGCACCAAAACAAACGTGGCTCATCACTGATGAAGCTGCTGCAAACGAGATTTTAAAAGGGGTAACCCTTTAAAATAAATATTTTTTTGATTTTCATAAGGAGGAAATCTTAAATGACAGTTAAAGTAGGTATTAATGGTTTTGGACGTATTGGACGTCTAGCATTCCGTCGTATCCAAGATGTAGATGGAATCGAAGTAGTAGCAATCAACGACTTGACAGATGCTAAAATGTTGGCACACTTGTTAAAATACGACACAACTCAAGGACGTTTCAACGGAACAGTTGAAGTTCATGAAGGTTCATTCAACGTAAACGGAAAAGAAGTTAAAGTATTAGCTAACCGCAACCCAGAAGAATTACCATGGGGCGAACTAGGCGTAGATATCGTTCTAGAATGTACTGGTTTCTTCACTTCTAAATCAGCAGCTGAAAAACATTTGACAGCTGGTGCTAAACGCGTTGTTATCTCTGCTCCTGGCGGAAACGATGTTCCAACAATCGTTTATAACACAAACCACGAAACATTAACTGGTAAAGAAACAGTTATCTCAGGTGCTTCATGTACAACTAACTGTTTAGCTCCTATGGCTAAAACATTGAACGACAAATTTGGTGTTGTTGAAGGATTAATGACAACTATCCACGCTTACACAGGTGACCAAATGACTCTAGACGGACCTCATCCTAAAGGTGACTTCCGCCGTGCACGCGCTGCTGCTGCAAACATCGTTCCTAACTCAACAGGTGCTGCTAAAGCTATCGGTTTAGTAATCCCTGAATTGAACGGTAAATTAGACGGAGCTGCTCAACGTGTTCCTGTACCAACAGGTTCATTAACAGAATTAGTAACAGTTCTTGAAAAAGAAGTAACTGTTGACGAAATCAACGCAGCAATGAAAGAAGCTTCAAACGAATCTTACGGATACAACACAGACGAAATCGTTTCTTCAGATATCGTTGGTATGACTTACGGTTCATTATTTGATGCTACACAAACTAAAGTAATGACAGTTGGCGACAAACAATTAGTTAAAACTGTTGCTTGGTACGACAACGAAATGTCATACACTGCACAATTAGTACGTACTTTAGAATACTTCGCTAACTTATAAGATAGACAAACGTACAAGTGTAAATGATAGACATGTACATTTAAAAGCGGGGAAGCAATCGCGCTTCTTCCGCTTTTTTTGATAATAAGTTTATTCAGGAGGAAATAAAATGGCTAAGAAAACAGTGAAAGATATCGATTTAAAAGACAAAAAAGTTCTTGTCCGTGTTGACTTCAATGTTCCTTTGAAAGACGGCGTGATCACTGACGACACTCGTATCAAAGCAGCATTGCCAACAATCAACTACGTTTTAGAACAAGGCGGAAAAGCAATCCTTTTCTCTCACCTTGGACGTGTAAAAACAGAAGAAGATAAAGAAGGAAAATCTTTAGCTCCAGTTGCAAAACGTCTAGGCGAATTATTAGGTAAAGAAGTAACATTCGTACCTGAAACTCGCGGAGAACAATTAGAAGAAGCAATCCGCAACATGAAAGATGGCGACGTTGTCGTATTTGAAAACACACGTTTTGAAGATGTTGATGGTAAAAAAGAAAGCAAAAACGATACAGAGCTAGGTAAATACTGGGCTTCATTAGGTGATGTATTTGTTAACGATGCTTTCGGTACAGCTCACCGTGCGCATGCTTCTAACGTAGGTATCGCTTCAACTGGTATCCCAACAGTTGCTGGATTCTTGATGGAAAAAGAAATCAAGTTCATCGGTGAAGCAGTAGAAGAACCAAAACGCCCAATGATCGCAATCCTTGGTGGCGCAAAAGTTTCTGATAAAATCGGCGTAATCGAAAACTTGATTCCTAAAGCAGACAAAATCTTGATTGGTGGCGGAATGACTTACACATTCTACGAAGCAAAAGGAATCAAGATCGGTAACTCTCTAGTAGAAGCTGACAAAGTAGAACTAGCAAAAGAATTGATCGAAAAAGCAGGCGACAAACTTGTCTTGCCAATCGACAATGTCTGTGCACCAGAATTTTCAAATGATGTAGAAACACAAGTAATCGAAGGAGACATTCCTGACGGTTTGATGGCTTTAGACATCGGCCCAGCATCAGTAAAATTATTTGCTGATACATTACAAGGTGCAAAAACAGTTGTTTGGAACGGACCTATGGGTGTATTTGAAATGAGTAACTTTGCTAAAGGTACAATCGGTGTTTGTGAAGCAATCGCTAACTTAGAAGGCGCAACAACAATCATCGGCGGAGGAGACTCAGCTGCAGCAGCAGAACAATTAGGTTTTGCTGACAAATTCACACACATCTCAACAGGTGGCGGCGCAAGCTTGGAATTGCTTGAAGGTAAAGAATTACCAGGACTAGCAGCAATCAACGATAAATAAACAGCCAATTTTGCTCTATTCTGACGAGTAATCGATCAAAAGGTGAAGGGAGTTTTCATGACTCCCTAGCCATTTTTCAATAAATTAAGGAGTGTGTTCCTCAATGCGTAAACCTATTATCGCAGGTAACTGGAAAATGAACAAAACTGCATCCGAAGCAAAAGAATTTGCTGAAGCAGTAAAAAACAAAATCCCTTCAAATGACAAGGTTGATTCAGTCATCGGATCTCCTGCATTATTCTTACAAGAATTAATGACATCAGCTGAAGGTACAGAACTAAAAATCTCAGCACAAAACTGCTACTGGGAAAACTCAGGTGCGTTCACTGGTGAAACTTCACCAGCAGCTCTTGCTGATCTAGGTGTTCACTATGTGATCATCGGACATTCAGAACGTCGTGAATATTTCCATGAAACAGACGAAGACATCAATAAAAAAGCAAAAGCTATCTTTGCAAACGGTATGACACCAATCTTATGCTGTGGCGAATCTTTAGAAACATATGAAGCAGGCAAAACTGCTGAATGGATCGAAGGACAAATTACAGCTGGTTTAGCTGATCTTTCAGCTGAGCAAGTGTCAAACATGGTGATTGCTTATGAACCAATCTGGGCAATCGGTACTGGTAAATCAGCTGACGCACAAATCGCTGACGAAATTTGTGGTGTTGTACGTCAAACAGTTGAAAAACTTTATGGAAAAGAAGTATCAGAAGCTGTTCGTATCCAATACGGCGGTTCTGTAAAACCAGAAAATATTGCTGAATACATGGCAAAAGAAAATGTTGACGGTGCTTTAGTCGGCGGCGCAAGCTTGCAAGCAGATTCATTCTTGTCATTGTTAGACGCTGTAAAATAATTGGTGAAAATTTGCGAAAAATGCAAGAAATGTTTGCACTAATGAGCAAAATTAACTAAAATCGTATATGAGGGAAATCCCTTAGGAAAAAACAAACTCAAAGGAGAGACAAAACATGTCAATTATTACTGATGTTTACGCTCGCGAGATCTTAGACTCACGTGGTAACCCAACAATCGAAGTAGAAGTATACACAGAAAGCGGAGCTTTTGGCCGCGGAATGGTTCCTTCAGGTGCTTCAACTGGTGAATACGAAGCAGTTGAATTACGTGACGGAGACAAAGCTCGTTATGGCGGTAAAGGTGTAACTAAAGCTGTCGACAACGTAAACAACATCATTGCTGAAGCAATCATTGGCTACGATGTTCGTGACCAAATGGCTATCGACAAAGCTATGATCGCTTTAGACGGAACTCCTAACAAAGGTAAATTAGGTGCGAACGCTATTTTAGGTGTTTCTATCGCTGTTGCACGTGCAGCTGCTGACTACCTAGAAGTACCTTTATACCACTACCTAGGCGGATTCAACACGAAAGTATTGCCAACACCAATGATGAACATTATCAACGGCGGATCACATGCTGATAACTCAATCGACTTCCAAGAATTCATGATCATGCCTGTTGGCGCTCCAACATTCAAAGAAGCTCTACGTATGGGTGCTGAAGTATTCCACGCATTAGCTTCAATCTTGAAAGCTCGCGGATTAGCAACTTCTGTTGGTGACGAAGGTGGATTTGCTCCAAACCTTGGTTCAAACGAAGAAGGTTTCGAAGTAATCATCGAAGCAATCGAAAAAGCTGGCTATGTACCTGGTAAAGACGTTGTTCTTGCTATGGATGCTGCTTCTTCAGAATTCTACGACAAAGAAAAAGGTGTTTACGTACTAGCTGACTCAGGCGAAGGCGAAAAAACAACTGACGAAATGATCAAATTCTACGAAGAATTAGTTTCTAAATATCCAATCATCTCAATCGAAGATGGATTAGACGAAAACGACTGGGACGGATTCAAGAAATTAACTGACGTATTAGGCGACAAAGTTCAATTAGTTGGTGACGACTTGTTCGTAACAAACACTCAAAAATTATCTGAAGGTATCGAAAAAGGAATTGCTAACTCAATCCTTATCAAAGTGAACCAAATCGGTACATTAACAGAAACTTTCGAAGCTATCGAAATGGCTAAAGAAGCTGGCTACACAGCAGTTGTATCTCACCGTTCTGGTGAAACAGAAGATTCAACAATCTCTGATATCGCTGTTGCAACAAACGCTGGTCAAATCAAAACAGGTTCTCTATCACGTACTGACCGTATTGCTAAATACAATCAATTACTACGTATCGAAGACCAACTTGGTGAAGTTGCAGAATACAAAGGTTTGAAATCTTTCTACAACTTGAAAAACAAATAATTCTTTTCTAATGAAGATACATGATCGACCGATTGAAAGATAGACGAGCATGATCACTTAGTTAAGTAATCAGACTCTCTACCTGCTGATTTTAGCAAGTAGAGAGTTTTTTTGTTGTGAAAATCATTTGATGAATAAATCTCTTTTTTAAGAACAGAAAAATCGGGAGAGTACATAAATTATTATAATAACAACTGTTTATTTATATATATCATATAAACCATATTATATAAATATCCGTATTAATTAAAAATAACTCATAATTTTATTTTTGTAACTGGCTTCTGTATATAATATTTACAAATATCGATACGAGATAATAGTATCGAAAAAAATCAGTGATCAAGAGATAACATCGTATAGGACCTTTTAAGGATAGAACAATAAGAAAGGAGGAAGCAGTCTTCGTTTCATTCATATCCTTTTACGCTCGGATAGGATGATTCTCTTCAAAAAGGGGATGGCAATCTTCCTCTTTCGATAAAAATCATTTGAACAGGGAGACAGAAAAATGAAAAAATTTAGATAATTACAATGATAAAAATTATAAATATGGGATAACTACAAATATTTTTGGGATGGATCCGACTTACTGTTCTAAAATCGTCTGGCAAGCTTATTGGTATGCTTCGGCTGCCGTGCAAGTAGGAGGGATGTATCAGCCGCTTATTGCTTTGCCATACGATCTTCCTGATTATTTTGATGAAAGAGCGATCCATATCTTAACATGGGAGAATTGATGATGAGAAGGAGGATTTCTAAAAAAAGAAATTACTGTTCTAAGATTTTTATTTCGATAGGTTTACTGTTAGGGGGTACATGGCTCTATCAATTTCCAATCAAGAAACATATAGCTACACGAGCACTGTATCAATTATTAGAGGAGGAATACCAATTAACCGATTATGATATTTTTATTTCAAGAGTGGTGAAAGATACGAAAAGTGGTAGAGGCGGTGTCAGTATTTTTTTCATGGTAAGGAATAGTGTGTATGTGTATGAATATGACTACTCTCTTGAAGAAAATAATTGGCTACGTGGTTATTACGTAAGTAGGAGTAGCTATAGATCATGTGATACTCTTATTTTCAATGATGAGGAATAAAATGATTTGACTATAGAAGAACAGTTCAACGAAGTAGCTTCTCTTGTTTTTTTACTTGGTTGGATTTACTAGCGTAGAGGCAAGAATTGGAAAGCCATTTACTTGGAAAAGGGGAATGTGACGCTGCTTTTGTCACGCCCTTTTTTTCTGTGGCCTCTCTTATTTGTAAATCTAGGTGCACTCCAATACAATAAAAGAAACAGCAAAGGAGAAGATTAGATGAAAAAAGAAGAAAAAATTGCGATTTTACAAGAGATCATCCGAATAAAATCAGTGAATGGGAACGAAGGCGAAGTAGCAGCTTATTTGAATAAGATTTTGGAAAAACATGGCATAATAGGTGAAATCGTTTCTTACAGTAATGGTAGAGATAATCTGATTGCTCAATTCCAAAAAGGGCAATCAGGAAAAGTGTTAGGCCTATCTGGTCATATGGATGTCGTGGCGGCGGGGAATGAATCGTCTTGGACCTATGCGCCCTTTGCAGCAGAAATCCATGGGAATCGTTTGTATGGACGTGGTGCTACAGATATGAAGAGTGGCTTGGCGGCGATGGTGATTGCCATGATCGAGCTCAAAGAGTCAGGAAAACCATTTAACGGAACAGTCAAATTATTAGCCACTGTCGGAGAAGAAGTGGGTGAATTAGGTGGGGAACAGCTCACGAAAGCAGGCTATGTGGATGACTTAGATGCCTTGATCATCGGAGAGCCAACTAATTACAGTTTGATGTACACACACATGGGATCAATCAACTATACGGTCATCTCGCACGGAAAAGAAGCGCATAGCTCTATGCCAGACCAAGGCTATAATGCGATCAATCATCTAAATGAATTCATTACGAAAGCAAATGCTGAAATGAATTACCTCGCTGAAACAATCGAGAATCCCGTCTTAGGAAAAACAATCCATAATGTCACGTTGATCAGCGGCGGCAATCAAGTAAACAGCATTCCGAGCCACGCACAGCTTCAAGGGAATATCCGATCGATTCCTGAATATCCAAATGATAAAATCATTACATTACTGCAATCAATCGTCAAGGAATTGAATCAAGAGACAGACTACCATTTGGAATTGACGATCGATTACAACAAAATACCTGTCAAAGCTGATCCAGATTCTCCTTTGATTCATTGCATTCAGCAACAATTCAGTCAGCCATTACCTTTAGTTGGAGCGGCAGCAACCACAGATGCAGCCGAATTTACAAAAGCTGACCACTCCTTCGATTTTGTCGTCTTTGGGCCTGGTGTCGTTACTTTGCCTCATCAAGTAGATGAGTATGTCGAGCTCGATAATTATTTAGATATGATCGAAAAATATCAAGCCATTATTTTATCTTACTTAGCGTAAGTTTTTTTAATCGATGAAAAATAGAGCCAGATGAGCAACTTTTTGCTCATTTGGCTCTGTTTGTTCATCCTATTTTTCTCTTGGAATATATCAAGCGCTGCGGCAACATAGTGATGACTAATGTAACAACGACGATAGATAGCAGACGGTCAAGGTAGTCTGTGCCCGCCTGTACCAAAATCACACTGATGGTTTGATCGAAACCTAACCCATGTAACAATTGGACGATCATGCTAGATCCTGAGGAAGTGATTCCGCCAAATAACTGAACGGTAATGATCGAAGAGACAATCGTTCCAGGTACAGACAAAATCAAAGCGAGTAATAAGAGTTTCAAACGTTTTTTATCTTTGTCGAGATACCTTGGTAAAATCAATCCAGCCAACAAACCTGTGAGGATTTGGATCGGTGAATAATACAGTGAAAAAATATCTGTAGTCACCCCGCTTAATACCCCACTGGATAGTCCTGTCAACATTCCTGGTATGGGACCAAGTAACGCGCCAGCAAAAATCGTTCCAATAGAGTCTAGATAGATTGGCAAACGAAGCCATAAAGCAATCGTTCCTCCAACATAATTGATCCCAATACACAAAGCCATCATTGTAAGTACGCGAGTTGCCATCTTGTTTTTATTCATTTTGTCAGCCCATCTTTAACCTTTCCAAATCTTTCATAATCGTTTCTTCTTGTGCATTTAAAAGAACGGTTAAAAACTTTTGGAAAAAAAGACGAGTATCTACTTTTGTCATAATTTTACTGTTAGCAGGTTTCTGCCAAAATTCATAACGGTCAACCAATGTTTGTCCACGACTTAGTCCTTCAGTTTCTACAGCAGTGAAGCTTTTAAAGCCTTCACAGATGGACTCATCGATAAAATAAGCAACAGCTAACGGATCATTGATGACACACCCCAAGATTCTTTCTTGTTTCCAGTGAAAGTCAAAATAAAAACGAGTGATCGTTTTTAGATACTCTCCCACTTCAGGATTCATTTGGCAGCAATATTCAAGGATAGTCGGTGTCAAGACGATTTCTCTTGTCACATCTAACCCAACCATTTCTATCGGTTGTTTGAGCTTCTCGAATACATAAGAAGCTGCTTCAGGATCACACCAGTAATTGTATTCAGCAACTGGTGAACAGTTACCATGGCTTTTGTAAGTTCCGCCCATTGAGACAAAACGATCCATATGTTTTCCAACAGATGGGTTGTTTTTCAAAGCAGAAGCGATATTGGTCAAAGGACCCAAAGCAATGACTGATGTATCTGTTTTTTCTTTGAAATAATCAGCCAGAAAATCAACTGCATGGAGCGATTCTGCCTGTTTTGCTAAGACCATCGGGAAATTTGTGTCCCCTAATCCATCCAACCCATGAGTGTCTTGCGCACTAATGAAAGGTTGCTTCAAAGGTTTTTCCATTCCTTGATAAACAGGAATATCTAAACGATCACAGCGTTCCAAACATTTCAGCACATTCTGCGTACCGATATCTACAGGGACATTCCCGCAAACAACGGTAATAGCAACTACTTCGATATCAGGGGATTTGACAGCTAGTGATAAAGCTAAAGTGTCGTCGATCCCTGGATCGCAATCAATAATTACTTTTCGCATTATTTCCAATCTCCTTTCTTTAGAGATACTTAGTTTTTTATTCTGGGAAGTTTCCGAACCAGTCCAAGACGAGCGTCTTGTTTATAATGCACGAAATTAGTATACTGGCTTTTATTGTGAATGTAAATGCTCTCTTACAAGTAAATCTATTGAGAAGAACTTTAAGTAAATGATACAATGAAAAGGAAATGGAATTTACGTGTGCCGAAGAAAAAGAATCCTATTGATCGGTATATTGTATAATAAATAGATTATAGTTTGGCAGAAAGCGGCGGGTGTACGATGGTTATTTTTTATTTCATTCTTATTCTGATAATTATAGGAATCAGTTACCATTTTCTTTCTTATTTTTATGCAAAGAAATTAGTAAGAGCGGGAGTACAGAGAGGCTATGACTGGTATGAAGACACTGGGCACCGCTTGATGGATCCTGCTGCAGTCACGTCAGTAGAAAAAAAGCGACAAAAATTAGAAGAAGAGTGTGAAAGCTTCTGGGAACAAGGAATACCGAAAACGATCAAAAGTTATGACGGGTTGAAACTAGCTGGACAGATGTTCATCCAACCAACTCAGCAGAATAAATGGGTCATTTGTGTACATGATTATCGAAGTACAGGGAAAAGAGATATGTCTCATATAGGTAAAAGATATGCAGAGAAAGGATTCAACGTTCTTATACCCGATTTACGTGCGCATGGAGAAAGTGAAGGAGAAATCATCGGAATGGGATGGCTAGACCGGCTAGATTTAATTGCATGGATCCAACTCATCTTAGATGAACAACCAGATGCATCCATTATTTTGCACGGGGGTTCAATGGGCGCTTCTACAATTATGATGGCAAGTGGTGAAAAGCTTCCATCTGCAGTCAAAGGATTTATCTTAGACAGCGGATATGTTTCTGTTTATGCGGAATTTCGGTACATGTTAAGTAAAATCACGGTCTTTCCTAAAAAAATGATCATGAGATATGCGAATCACTATGCTCAGAAATACGCAGGTTATTCTTTAAAGCAAGCATCAGCTACAAGGCAGCTTGGTAGTAACCATTTGCCTTTGTTAGTCATCCATGGTGAAAGAGATCATTTTGTTCCTACAGAAGCAGCATACACGATTCAAAACGCTACGGCAGGGGATAAAGCATTACTGCTTGTTCCAGAAGCAGAACATTTGGAAGCATCGATGAAAGATCCGAAGACCTATTGGACAGTGATTTTTTCATTTATTGAACAAAGAATAACGATGGATTGATTTCCTCTTCCTTTTTGTAAGCAATCCGAGGATAAATAATTGTTTATAGACCAGGAGACTGTTAAAATAAGGTAGGAATAAAAAAATATCAGTTATTTGAGGAGTGCGGCATATGGAAATCAAAGAGGAAAAAAATCGTCTTGCTTTATTCAATGATGAGCAACAAGAAATCGGAGAAATGACATGGTCGGATGCGGGGCCAGACATCATGATCATTGACCATACATTTGTCGATCCAGCATATCGTGGTCAAAAATTAGCTGAAAAGCTAGTGTATACTGGAGTAGAACTAGCAAGACGTGAAGGGAAAAAGATCATCCCTTTATGCCCTTACGCAAAAAAAGAGTTTGAGAAGAAACCAGAATATCATGACGTCTTACGCCAATCATAATAATAACAGCTGAAAGTTTTGCACTTTCAGCTGTTTTTCCATTTATATAGAGTTGTCACGGAGTTTTATCTATGATAAAGTTAAAGAGACGATATCTTTTGGGAAGGAGGCTGCTATATGTATAATTTAATTTTGGGAATCGTGATCGTTTTATCAATTGTTATGGTCATTGCGATTATGATGCAGCCAAGCAAGCAAAATAGTGCAGCGAGTGCATTTACCGGCGGTGCGGATCAACTATTCGGCAAACAAAAAGCTCGCGGCTTTGAAGCTGTCATGCAGCGATCAACTGCAGTCATGGGAGCTGTCTGGATGATCTTATTATTTGTCCTAGCATTTTTATCTTCGAAGTAGTCGAATAAGCCTCTCGCACAACGGCGGGCGGCTTTTTTTATTGCAAAGAGAACGCTTAAGAAGAAGTTATGAAAGAAACTATGGTAAAATGAGGCGAAAGAGGTGAAACGAGTGAAACAATTACCAAAACCCCTTTATGCAAAACATGGAAAACGAGCAGTTTTGCTGCTTCATGCGTACTCAGGAAGTCCAAATGATGTCCGGATGCTCGCACGGTTTTTAGAAAAAGCAGATTATACAGTCTATGCGCCGCTATTTAAAGGACATGGAACGATGGAGCCATATGATATCTTGCAAGAAAAAGCAGAAATCTGGTGGGCAGATACTAAAAAAGCCATCCATTTTTTACAGTCTGAACAGTTTTCTGATATTGCCGTATTGGGACTATCAATGGGCGGCATCTTTGCTGTACGGGCACTAGAAGAAGAATCAGTAATTGGCGGCGGTTTTTTCTGTTCGCCCCTGTCTCCTGTAAAAACAAACGTGCCTGAAAATTTTGAAAAATATGTACGTCAAGTGCTGAAGATAGCAGGCAAATCTGAAAAAGAAATCAATGAAAAAGCAGTGTCTTATCGCTCGTTAGCTGAACATCAATTAATGGATATACAAGACCAAGCAGCAATCGCAGAAAGTAGACTATCAGATATCCAACAGCCGATATTTTTAGCTCAAGCTGGGAAAGATGAAATGATCGACCCAAATGGTGTATTTGAAACGGCACGCAAATTGAGCCGCCAACGGGTGACACTTCAATGGTATCCTGAAAGCGGTCATGTGATTACAGTTGGCACAGCAAGACGCGAATTAGAAAAAGACGTGTTGGAATTTTTAGAAAAATTACCTTGGAATGAGGAATAAATATGACAAAAGAAACAATAAAAGAGAAAATTCTCTTTTTCATGGAAAGCAGTCGCAAACGTAGTTTTTCTATGGAAGAAATCGCTGAAGGTCTAGGCTTTCAAAAAAGCGATGATTTTAAATTACTAGTACAAACGATTGCTCAAATGGAAAGAGAACAGAGTATCGTTTTCAATAAAAAAGGAAAAGTGAAACTTCCTTTAAAACCAATCTTGGTCGAAGGGACATTTCGGGCAAATGAACGAGGATTTGGATTTGTAACGATTGATCCCGAAGAAGATGATATCTATATCCCGAAAGAAGCGACTGGCTTCGCAATGGATGGGGATACCGTAGCAATTGATATCATGAAGCGAGCAAATACAGATATGGATCGCGGAGCAGAGGGAAAAGTAGTGGAGATTCGAGACCGAGCGACTACTCAGTTAGCCGGAGAATTTGTTGCTTATTCAGACGAAGAGATACAGGAAACGGATCTTTATGGTGTGGTCATCCCGAAAGATAGAAAGCTTAACCAATTCAAAGTGTATGCAGCGGCAGAGGGAGTTCGTCCAGTTGACGGAAGTATTGTACTGATCGAACTGACCCATTACCCTGAAAAAGGATATGCGACTAGTTTAGAAGGGATAATCAAGCAAGTGATTGGTCATAAGAATGACCCTGGCATGGATATCCTCTCGATTGTCGTGGCTAACGGTATTCCTACAAAATTTCCTGATGATGTGTTGTCTGAGGCAGATGAAGTTCCAGACCAGATCAGCGAAACGGATATTGTTGGACGCAGAGATTTAAGAAATCAGCTCATTGTTACAATTGATGGAGAAGATGCAAAAGATCTAGATGATGCAGTAACGGTAAAAAAATTAGAAAATGGTAATTATTTTCTTGGAGTACACATTGCAGATGTATCTTACTATGTGACGCAAGGCAGTCAACTGGACAGAGAAGCATACGAAAGAGGAACAAGTGTCTATTTGACCGATCGAGTGATTCCGATGATCCCACAACGTTTATCCAATGGTATCTGTTCATTGAATCCCCATGTTCCACGACTCACCATGAGTTGTGAAATGGAGATCGATCCAAATGGACAAGTTGTCTCACATGAGATTTTTCCAAGTGTGATCCAAACAACAGAACGGATGACCTACACAGCTGTCAATCAAATCTTAGAAGATCAAGATGAAGAAACGATGCAACGCTATGCTCAGCTCGTGCCTATGTTCCAAGAAATGGGTGAATTGCATCGAATCCTTGAAACGATGCGAATCAAACGTGGAGCGATTTCTTTTGAGGATCGTGAAGCGAAGATCCTTGTTGATGCTGAAGGACATCCAAATGACATCCAGCTAAGAAGCAGAGGGATAGGTGAACGCTTGATCGAATCCTTTATGCTTGCCGCCAACGAAACAGTAGCTGAACATTATAATAAATTAAATCTTCCGTTTATTTATCGAATCCATGAACAGCCAAAAGAAGAAAAAATGCAGCGCTTCTTTGATTTTGCTTCAGCTTTGGGCATTCTGGTACGAGGAACGAAAGGAACGATCACACCAAAAGATTTACAGCATGTGATCGAAGGAGTAGAAGATAAACCAGAAGCAGCAGTTATCAATACTATGTTGCTAAGAAGTATGCAACAAGCACGCTATTCAGAAGATAATTTTGGACATTATGGCTTAGCAGCAGATTACTACACACATTTTACATCTCCTATTCGGCGATATCCCGATCTGATCGTCCATCGGCTGATCCGTTCCTATAGCCAAGATAAAAGTGAAAGCATTCAAAGTTTATGGGCTGAGGAACTTCCTGAAATTGCAGATCATAGTTCTAAGATGGAGCGTCGCGCAGTAGAAACAGAACGTGAAGTAGATGCGATGAAGAAAGCAGAATTCATGATGGACAAAGTGGGAGAAGAATTCGACGGGATCATCAGCTCTGTTGTGAAATTCGGACTGTTTATCGAACTGCCGAATACAGTAGAAGGATTGATCCATATCAATGAATTGAAACAAGACTACTTCCATTTTATTGAAAATCATTTAGCACTTGTAGGTGAAAGAACCGGTCTGACTTTTAAAATCGGACAAAAAGTGCGCGTAAAAGTAGTCAAAGCTGATCCAGATGAACGAGCAGTGGATTTTGAACTCGTTTCCGCAGAAGAGGTCACTGCGTTGGAACGTCCAAAATCACGCAATGGAAAATCTGGAAAACGAGAAGGAAAACAAGCAGGCAAACGCTCAGAAAAAAATGGCAAGAAGAACAAACGATATAGTGATAGTAAGCAAACGTTCGGTAAGAAAAAAGGGAAAAAGCCATTTTACAAAGGTGTCAAAAAGAAGAAAAAGAAAAAATAAAATGAGTTGGAGGAAACAGCTATGCCAAAAGGCGAGGGAAAATTAATTGCACAAAACAAGAAAGCTCGCCATGATTATTCGATCATCGACACGATGGAAGCAGGGATGGTCTTGCAAGGAACGGAGATCAAGTCGATACGAAACAGCCGGATCAATCTGAAAGATGGATTTATTCGTGTCCGCAACGGGGAAGCTTTCTTGCATAATGTTCATATCAGTCCTTATGAACAAGGAAATATTTTTAATCATGATCCGTTGCGCACGAGAAAACTATTATTGCACAAGAAACAAATCGTTCGTCTTGAAAACGAATTGAAAAACACGGGAATCACTGTTGTTCCTTTAAAAGTCTATATTCGTAACGGCTATGCCAAGGTATTGATTGGTCTGGCAAAAGGGAAAAAATCGTATGATAAACGGGAAGATTTGAAACGAAAAGATATCGATCGACAAATTGATCGAACATTAAAAAATTTCTCTAGATAATTTCATTATCCTTTTTCGCATATTCGGTGCTTTTGCTTTTACTTAATGATAAAATTTGTTAGCATTTAATCTGATAAAACATGATTATCACAGGTTTTTTCTTAGATCAGGAGCACCGTGCATGGGGAAAAATTCGCTTCGTTTTTGACTGAAATAAAAAAGTGTCTAATTTTCATGAAAATGTTTTGAATTTTCTGTTTCATGGTGGTATGATACCGTGTGGTTAGAAACCGATTGGAAAAAACCAGATACGCACATGAATTGATTTTATGTGAATTTCGGGGAAAAGAGGTGAAATGGATTGGATGAACGCTCGCTAACGTTCCACATTGGACCAATTTGGTTTGATGGTACAGTTTGTATAATGGTGTTACTGACCTGTTTGATTGTTTTCTTCTTAGCTTACTTTTTTACAAGAAATCTTAAGTTGAAACCAACAGGCAAACAAAATGCGATAGAATGGGTCATTGATTTTAGTCGAGGAATCGTAACAGATAATCTGCCTAGAAAAGAATTGAGCAATTTCCATTTGTTGGCATTTACATTGTTTTTATTTGTTTTTGTTGCAAACAACATCGGTTTAGTAACAAAAATCGTCTTACCTAACGAAACAACACTTTGGAAAAGCCCGACAGCAGACCCGTTTGTTACTTTAACTTTGGCATTTATAATGATCTTACTTACTCACTTATTCGGGGTGAAAAAGTTAGGCTTCAAAGGATATTTCGTAAATTCGTTCTTGAAACCCTATAGTTTTATGTTTCCGATGAAACTGATTGAAGAATTTACAAACTTATTAACACTTGCTTTACGTCTTTATGGGAATATTTATGCGGGGGAAGTTTTGCTAACCTTGATTGCAAAAATGATGACAAGCTTAGGCTGGTTCTCATTACCATTAGCAATTCCATTAGAGATGGTCTGGATCGCGTTCTCCTTGTTTATTGGGAGCATCCAAGCATTTGTCTTTGTTACTTTGTCAATGGTTTATATGAGCCATAAGATTGAAGTAGAAGAATAATACTCGGTTAAAAAACAAACTACTATTTATCTATTTTAGGAGGAAAACAATTATGAATTATATCGCAGCAGCAATCGCAATCATGGGAGCAGCAATCGGAGCCGGTTATGGTAACGGTCAAGTTATCTCTAAAACAATCGAATCAATGGCTCGCCAACCTGAAATGTCTGGTCAATTCCGTACAACAATGTTTATCGGGGTAGCTCTAGTTGAAGCTGTTCCTATCTTAGGGGTAGTTATCGCCTTGATTCTAGTTTTTGCCGTTTAATTGAATCAGTATTAAGGCAGAAACAACATCGTTTGTTACTGCTTTTTTACATGGAAACTAGAAATACTCCAAAGAAAGGAAGGCTCGCCTATGCTGAATCAATTGGCAATTGCAGAAGTTGGCAATGCGATGTTAGGTAACATCATCGTTGTCAGCGGCTCATTTTTGATACTACTGGCTCTCTTGAAGCACTTTGCTTGGGGACCAATCAGCGATATTTTGAAAAAACGTGAAGACAAGATCGCCAATGATTTAGATTCTGCAGAACAATCTCGCATCAACTCAGCGAAAATGGAACAAGAACGCGAACAACAATTGTTAGCCTCTCGTTCTGATGCAGCTGATATCATCAAAAATGCGAAAGAAAGTGGAGAATTAAGCCGCCAAAATATTTTGAAGGATGCTCAAGAAGAAGCAGCTCGTCTAAAAAGCAAAGCCCAAGCTGATATCACTGTAGAACGTGATTCAGCGCTGAACTCTGTAAAAGACGACGTTGCAGAACTCTCTCTTCAAATCGCGGAAAAAATCTTGAACAAAGAATTATCTCCAGAAATGCATGAATCATTAATCAATCAATACATTGAAGGTCTAGGTTCTTCAAATGAAACTAGATAAATATACAGTAGGAAGACGTTACGGGAAAGCTTTATTTGAACTGGCGATCGATTCAAATCAAGCAGAAGAAATCTATCAAGATCTCGTAAGTTTACGTCAAATCTATGAACAAGTACCTGGATTAGGGAATATGTTAAGTGATGTTCGTCTAGAACCTCATGAAAAACGAGAAATCATGGACAAGCTTGTCAGCGGTTATGATGGGATCGTTAAAAACTTTTTAGAAGTTGTTTATGAGTATAACCGAATGGATGACCTTTTGTTCATGATCGAAGAATATGAACGTCGATATGATGAACATCAAGGGTTACTATTGGGAAGTGTCACAACAGCAGTCCCACTTTCAGACGAACAACGAATACAATTAGAAAAGAATGTTGCAAAAACAATGGACTATCAATCAGTTGAATTAAAACAAATCGTTGATTCTTCTATTATTGGTGGCGCGATTGTTGAAGCCAACCATCGAGTAATCGACGGAAGCATTCGCACGCAATTAGAAAAAATGCGTAATCAATTAAATAGATAGTACAAAGAGGTAGGTGAATCGAATGGCCATCAAAGCAGAAGAAATTAGTGCCTTGATTAAAGAACAAATTGAAAATTATCAAAACGTGCTTTCAGTCGAAGAAATCGGTACCGTAACTTATGTAGGTGACGGGATCGCTCGTGCACATGGTTTAGAAAACGCGATGAGTGGTGAGTTGCTTGAATTTTCAAACGGCTCATACGGAATGGCGCAAAACTTAGAGTCAAATGATGTAGGTATCATTATCCTTGGCGATTTCGAGTCCATTCGTGAAGGAGATAAAGTAAAACGAACAGGTAAGATCATGGAAGTTCCAGTTGGAGAGGCCTTGATTGGTCGGGTAGTCAATCCGCTAGGTCAACCAATCGACGGACTAGGTGAAATCGTTACTGACAAAGCTCGTCCAGTAGAAGCGATGGCACCAGGCGTTATGCAACGTAAATCTGTTAACGAACCAATGCAAACAGGGCTAAAAGCGATCGACGCCCTTGTGCCAATCGGACGCGGACAACGTGAATTAGTCATCGGTGACCGTAAAACAGGGAAAACTTCTATTGCGATCGATACGATCATCAACCAAAAAGGCCAAGATATGATCTGTATCTATGTAGCAATCGGACAAAAAGATTCTACAGTTCGTACACAAGTTGAAACATTGAAAAAATATGGCGCAATGGATTACACAATCGTTGTGAATGCCGGTGCGTCTCAACCAGCACCATTGCTTTATATCGCACCATATGCTGGTACTGCAATGGGTGAAGAATTCATGTACAATGGTAAACATGTATTGATCATTTTTGATGATCTTTCAAAACAAGCTGTTGCTTATCGTGAACTTTCCTTGCTACTTCGCCGTCCACCAGGTCGTGAAGCTTATCCTGGGGATGTTTTCTACTTGCACTCACGTTTATTAGAACGTGCAGCAAAATTAAGTGATGATTTAGGCGGCGGTTCAATGACTGCTTTGCCATTTGTTGAAACGCAAGCTGGAGATATCTCTGCTTATATCCCAACAAACGTTATTTCAATCACTGACGGACAAATCTTCTTAGAAAGCGACTTGTTCTACGCAGGTACTCGTCCAGCGGTTGATGCCGGACTATCTGTCTCTCGTGTAGGGGGTTCTGCGCAAATCAAAGCAATGAAAAAAGTTGCTGGGACTTTACGTCTAGATTTAGCAAGTTATCGTGAATTAGAAGCATTTACACAATTCGGTTCTGATTTGGATGCGGCAACACAAGCAAAACTAAATCGTGGACGCCGTACAGTAGAAATCTTGAAACAAAAACTGCATGCACCGCTAGCTGTTGAAAAACAAGTAGTGATTTTGTATGCCTTGACGCATGGATTCTTGGACAGTATCCCTGTAGACAGTATTTTAGACTTCGAACATGAATTATTCGAATATCTGGATACCAATCATTCAGATATTTTTGAAACAATCCGTACAACAAAAGATCTTCCAGAAGAAGAAACGTTGAACAGTGCGATTCAGGAATATAAAGACATGTTCTTAGCTACAAAAGGAAATAATTCCTCTACAGAAGATAAATTGAAATCCATTCAAAATGCATAGTGAGGTGAGATGAATGGGTGCTTCATTAAATGAAATCAAGACACGTATCGCTTCAACGAAAAAAACGAGCCAAATCACGCGGGCAATGCAGATGGTGTCTGCTTCTAAGTTGACAAAATCTGAAGCTTCTTCACAGAAGTTTCAGGTTTATGCAACAAAAGTAAGGGAAATCGTTACGCATTTGACTGCTACTCAGTTAAATGATATTGCCTCAGAAAATCCTAGAGGGGATATCAATTACAACAGCATGCTGCTCAGCCGTCCTGTGAAGAAAACCGGTTATATCGTCATCACTGCAGATGGCGGTCTGGTCGGTGGATATAACAGTTCGATATTGAAACAAACGATGTCTATTTTAGAAGAAGACCACCAATCACCCGATGATTACGTGATGATCGCAATTGGCGGAACTGGTGCAGACTTCTTTAAAGCACGCGGTATCAACCTAGCATATGAGCTGCGCAATTTATCTGATCAGCCAAGCTTTGATGAAGTCCGCAAAATCGTAAATATGGCAACAACTATGTACCAAAACGAAGTATTCGATGAATTATACGTATGTTATAACCATCATATCAATTCGCTAACTAGTCAGTTTCGTGTAGAAAAAATGCTGCCAATCTCAGACTTAGATCCAGAAGAAGCAACGACTTTCGAACAAGAATATATTTTTGAACCTTCAAAAGAAGAAATCTTGTCTCAGTTATTGCCTCAGTATGCTGAAAGTTTGATCTACGGTGCGATCGTTGACGCCAAAACAGCAGAACATGCTGCTGGTATGACAGCAATGAAAACAGCAACTGATAATGCTGCTAATATCATTGATGAGCTGACGGTTTCTTACAACCGTGCAAGACAAGGGGCTATTACCCAAGAAATTACCGAAATTGTTGCCGGAGCTTCGGCACTAGAATAGTATTGAGATTGGAGGAAAAAAGATGAGTTCAGGCAAGATTGTTCAAGTAATCGGTCCCGTTGTCGACGTGGAATTTTCTTTAGACCAATCCTTACCAGATATCAACAACGCATTAGTTGTTTATAAAAATGACGAAAATAAATCAAAAGTTGTTCTTGAAGCAGCATTAGAATTAGGGGACGGAGTGATCCGAACCATTGCAATGGAATCAACAGATGGTTTACAAAGAGGAATGGAAGTCATTGATACAGGCAAAGCAATCTCTGTTCCTGTAGGTAAAGAAACATTAGGTCGCGTATTCAACGTACTAGGAGATACGATCGATTTAGAAACACCTTTCCCAGAAGATGCGGAAAGAAGCGAAATTCATAAAAAAGCACCAGCCTTTGACGAATTAAGTACAAGTACAGAAATTTTGGAAACAGGGATCAAAGTTATCGACTTGCTTGCCCCATATTTAAAAGGTGGGAAAGTTGGACTATTTGGTGGTGCCGGTGTTGGTAAAACCGTACTGATCCAGGAACTAATCCATAATATCGCCCAAGAACACGGTGGTATTTCTGTATTTACCGGTGTTGGTGAACGTACTCGTGAAGGTAATGACTTGTATTATGAAATGAAAGATTCAGGAGTTATCGAAAAGACAGCCATGGTGTTCGGTCAAATGAACGAACCACCAGGTGCACGTATGCGTGTTGCGTTAACTGGTTTGACGATTGCGGAATATTTCCGTGATGTAGAAGGCCAAGATGTACTGTTGTTTATCGACAATATTTTCCGTTTCACTCAAGCTGGATCTGAAGTATCAGCCTTGTTAGGACGGATGCCTTCTGCGGTTGGTTATCAACCAACATTGGCAACAGAAATGGGTCAATTGCAAGAACGTATCACATCTACGAAAAAAGGTTCGATTACATCGATCCAAGCCATCTATGTGCCAGCCGATGACTACACTGACCCGGCGCCGGCAACAGCATTCGCCCATTTGGATGCGACAACCAACTTGGAACGTAAATTAACAGAACAAGGGATTTATCCAGCGGTAGATCCATTGGCTTCTTCTTCAAGTGCTTTAGCACCTGAAATCGTGGGAGAAGAACACTATAAAGTAGCAACAGAAGTCCAACACGTATTGCAACGATATCGTGAATTACAAGATATTATTGCTATCTTAGGTATGGATGAATTATCCGATCAGGAAAAAGTGTTAGTTTCTCGTGCCCGCAGAGTCCAATTCTTCTTGTCACAAAACTTTAACGTGGCTGAACAATTTACTGGTCTTCCAGGTTCTTATGTTCCTGTAGAAGAAACAGTGAAAGGATTCCGCGAAATCTTGGAAGGCAAATACGATGATCTTCCTGAAGAAGCTTTCCGAAGTGTTGGCCGAATCGAAGACGTCGTAGAAAAAGCGAAAACACTAGGCTACTAGAAAGGGGTGCCCCATGGATCAATATTTAACAGTAAATGTGGTAACTCCTGCCGGTTTGGTCTATGATCACCATGCAGCTATCGTCGTCGCACGTACGACAGCTGGTGAGCTTGGGATTTTGCCTAAACATGCACCGATCATCGTTCCTTTGACGATTGATGAAGTTCGTGTAAAACGGACAGATTCAGATACCCATGTCGATTGGATTGCTGTGAATGGCGGAATCATGGAAGTGCGTGATAATGTTGTTTCAATCGTTGCTGATAGTGCGGAACGTGAACGGGATATCGATGTATCTCGTGCGGAACGTGCAAAACAACGTGCAGAACGCCAGATCGAAGAAGCAAAAGCAAAACAAGATACGAACGAATTGAAGCGGGCAACTGTTGCGTTGCATCGAGCAATCAATCGTATTAAAGTATCTAAGCACTCATAAAATGAGAAGCGGATGTTTATCCGTGTTTCAGAGGTCGTGAGCCTGCCATTCAGCTCCGAGTCACAAGGAACAAATTAAAAAAAACAGGTTCTCATGTTTGATGAATATTGTGGCTTGTGACCGAGGAGTTGGCAGGAGAACACCGTTTATTTAGAATAAAGGACTGAGACAAGACTTTTGTCTCAGTCTCTTTTTTTGCATATTTTTTCCCTTATTTCCTAAAAATGTAAGGGTATTCCTCTATTTTTAAGTATACTTGTTTTTCCTTTTATACATTTTATGGTATTATCATTTTATTAGTTATTATAAAAACAACTGTTAGAAAGGACGTCATTATGCAAGTATACGGAATTGATGCGATACTTCGAATCGTGAGTCATTTGGCGTTTATCTACTTAGCCTTCTGGTCTTTACGTTCGTTACGCATTGAGACTTTTTTTAGACCAATGCATAATACGCAAATTAGAATGGCAATCGTACTTTTTTCAATCTTTTTAGGGTACACTGCAAGTAATTTTTTCTTAGAAGTTATCGCTTTATGCCGAAATCTTTTCGTTAGCCTGTAAATTTTAAAAAAAGGTACTATTTTAAAAGCAAGGGTGTTATAATAGAAAAGATTTTGAGTAAGTGTATGCTCATTGGAATTTTTTGGAGGGAACAACAACATGGAAGAGATCATCGTAAGAGGTGGCAATCAATTAAATGGAACAGTAAGAATTGAAGGAGCTAAAAATGCTGTATTGCCTATTTTAGCTGCCAGTTTGTTAGCAGAAGAAGGTATTACGACATTAGACAACGTTCCGATTCTTTCTGATGTCTTCACTATGAATCAAGTGATTCGTCACTTAAATGTAGATGTAGATTTTGATGAACAAAAGAATCAAGTAACAATCGACGCTTCAAGACAATTAGAGATCGAAGCGCCTTATGAATATGTTAGTCAAATGCGTGCTTCAATCGTTGTGATGGGACCGCTACTTGCTAGAAATGGACATGCAAAAGTGGCTATGCCTGGTGGATGTGCGATTGGTAAACGCCCAATCGATTTACATTTAAAAGGATTTCAAGCTTTAGGAGCAAAAATTATTCAAAAAAACGGCTATATTGAAGCAATTGCAGATGAATTGATCGGTAACACGATTTATTTAGATTTTCCTAGTGTAGGTGCTACTCAAAATATCATGATGGCTGCCGTAAAAGCAAAAGGAACAACCATCATTGAAAACGTAGCTCGCGAACCAGAAATCGTTGATTTAGCAAATATTTTAAATAAAATGGGTGCTCATGTCTATGGAGCGGGTACTGAAACAATGCGTATCGAAGGCGTTGATCATTTACATGCAGTCAACCATTCAATCGTACAAGATCGTATCGAAGCTGGTACCTTTATGGTCGCTGCTGCAATGACAGAAGGCAATGTACTGATTGCTGATGCTATCTCTGAACATAACCGCCCATTGATTTCTAAATTGATCGAAATGGGTGCAGAAATCATTGAAGAAGAAGGCGGAATCCGTGTCATCGGACCAAAACATATCTTACCTACAGATGTAAAAACGATGCCTCATCCTGGTTTCCCTACAGATATGCAAGCTCAAATGACAGCCATCCAATTAGTGGCAGAAGGTACAAGCGTAGTAACTGAAACAGTTTTTGAAAATCGGTTCCAACATTTAGAAGAAATGCGCCGTATGAACGCCCACGTCAAAATCGATGGAAATGTAGCAATCATGGATGGAAACCATGAATTGCAAGGTGCGGAAGTGTATGCAACAGACTTGCGTGCAGCAGCAGCATTAGTTTTAGCTGGCTTGAAAGCAAATGGAATCACACGTGTCCGTAACTTGAATTATCTAGATCGTGGCTATTATAACTTCCATATCAAACTACAAAAATTAGGTGCAGATGTTGAACGTGTAGACATGGATCAAACTCCTGCTGAAAAAACAGCACAAACGATTGCATAAGGAAGTGGCTGAATGAGTAACCAACGATATATCTTATTAACTCTGATAAAGATTTTAGTGGTGATCTTATTACTTATCCTTCTTTTTGTAGCCGGAACGATGATTGGATATGGTGTCATCGGTGGTGGCAATCCATTTAAAGTATTTCAACCAAGCTTGTGGATTCATATTCGAGACTTTTTTCATTGATAATTAATTACGGTGGTTCTAGTCGATAGGAAATGAGCCATGAAGCAGCATAGGATAAAAGAAAACAGAAGGGAACGTTGACTTTAGTCGCGATCCCTTTTTTTAGTAAAAGAAAAGAAGGAATCTAGTTGATGAAGAAGATATTGATTTATTTAGTTAGAGGATATCAGCGCTTTATTTCGCCTGCATTTCCTCCTAGTTGCTGCTATTATCCAACCTGTTCTAATTATATGATAAAAGCAATTCAAACTCATGGTGCGCTAAAAGGGACGGTAATGGGAACGGCTCGGATCTTACGCTGTCATCCCTTTGTCAAAGGCGGTATTGATTATGTACCTTTGACCTTTCAATTAACGAGAAATAAGAAAGATAAAAAAGAACCAGATTATGAAAAGGTTGTGAAAAATACGGGTAGCACTGAGCAATAAAGAAATAATTTGGAAAATAGCTTCCCATATTTTGCAAAATTGTGAGTTATTGCCGAAGTGCTGGATTTGGAACACCGTCAAAAAAGGTTGTGAAAAATACGGGTAGCACTGAGCAATAAAGAAATAATTTGGAAAATAGCTTCCCATATTTTGCAAAATTGTGAGTTATTGCCGAAGTGCTGGATTTTGAACACCGTCAAAAAAGGTTGTGAAAAATACGGGTAGTACTGGGCAATAAAGAAAAGAGCGAGTGACTATCAAAGCAACGACTTCATGACTACATATATGGAGGTCAAAAATGATCGAAGAACTCAATAAGATAGATTTACCATGGTCCTTGTTATTAGATGCAGATCCTGATAAAGAAAAAGTTCAGGTATATGTTTCAAAGGGGAACGGCTGGATATGGAAAGAAAAAGAAAAAACAATAGGTATACTGATCTATATAGTAAGGGAAAAAGAATTCGAAATCGTTAACGTAGCTGTAGAACCTTCGCATCAAGGAAAAGGGATTGGTGGGAAACTCCTTGAGACAGCTTTTCAGGAGCTTTCACAGCTCGCTTCCAGTCAAACTCAGATCATCATACGAACCGGCAGTACTAGCAGTGCTGCGTTACATCTCTATCAAAAAATGGGCTATGTGGAGATTGGTCGAGTCAAAGACTATTTTATCCATCATTATTCTAAACCGATTTTTGAGAACGGAGAACAATTGCGAGATCAAGTGATTTTAGCAATTCACTTACACAAAACCAGCTTTAACGAATAGACTTGTGATCCGAGAAAATGCTTTCAAATACTAAACATATACATTACAATAGCTTTAGCAAGCAAAAAGGAGAATATGTTTATGGGGATATTAGTTTTTGATTTTGGCGGGTCGGCTGTCAAATATGGATGTTGGGATAGTAAAGATGTCAAAGGCAAGGGCCAATTTGCAACGCCCGAATCTTGGGAAGAAATGAAAGCGCAATTATTAAAAGTCTATAAAGACATGTGTCTTTCTTTTGAGATTGAAGGAATTGGGATCAGCTCACCTGGAGTAGTGAATAATGAGAAACAGGTAATTGAGGGAATCAGTGCGATCCCTTATATTCATGGCTTTAATATTTTTAGAGATTTGGAAACTTTGTTTCAACTTCCGGTAACGATTGAAAATGACGCCAACTGTGCCGGAATGGCTGAGTTTTATGAAGGAGCTGCTCGTGATTATCAAGATGTTGCTTTTGTCGTGGTAGGAACTGGGATTGGTGGGGCGATGTTCACGAAAGGCCAAATCAATAAAGGTGCACATCTTTATGGTGGAGAGTTCGGTTTGATGTTCTTAGAGGGCGATCAGACATTTAGTAAACTTGGTACAGCCGTACAGATGGCTTGGCGGTATTGTGAACGCAAAGGAGTCGATAAGAATACTTATACCGGAAAAGACGTCTTTGAATTAGCAGAAACTGGGGATGAAATAGCAAAAGAAGAAGTTGAGAGTTTTTATACGTACCTTGCAAAAGGTTTATTCAGTATCCAATTTTCATTCGATCCGGAAGTTATCGTATTAGGCGGTGGCGTTTCTGCAAAGGATGGGCTCATCGATGAGATCCAAAGTAGAATGAAGAAGTTGACAGATCAATTCGACCTGCATGATTTCGAGCCACAGATCCTATTGTGTGAATACAGAAACGATGCTAACCTTGTAGGCGCAGCGGCCAACTATATCGCTATAGGTCAAGGGGAGAATTAAAAGCTTTAGAGAAGTCACTTCTTGCATAAAAGAAGATGAAATGGACAAGAGATTTTTGCCTAAGGAATGTTTTATTGGCTGCAATATGATAAAATGTCTGAGAGGTGAAAATGATGTCAAAAAAAAATAAAGATATTGAAGTACGTATCGAAGAAGTAAAAAAAGATATCAAAGGTAAGAATTATGAAGTCACTCAGTTATTTATAGGAAAAAAAATGATTGGTGAAATTTTAGCCTATGGACCAAAAGAATATGAAATTTTCTTTGGTGAAGAAGATTTTGGAAAAGAAAAAAGTCTTGAAAACGCGATAGAAACAGTGATTCGTCACTGGAATCTGCACGAATAAAAAAATATCAAAAAAACTTTCAATAAAGGGTTGCAAAAATCTGGAAAATTAGGTATTATAACTAAGTCAGGTTGATACAAACCTTTCGGAGGAGTAGCGAAGTGGCTAAACGCGACGGACTGTAAATCCGTTCCTTAGGGTTCAGTGGTTCGAATCCACTCTCCTCCATTTCATTGGGGTATAGCCAAGCGGTAAGGCAAGGGACTTTGACTCCCTCATGCGTTGGTTCGAATCCAGCTACCCCAGTATAGCACAACCGTAGGCTCTCGTAAGTTCGAGAGCTCTTTTTTTGCTTTGCTACCTTGTTCCTTGAAGATTCTGTCAAATTAAGATAGAGTTAAGTTAACAAAAAAAATTGGAGGGATCAAAATGAAGTGGAAAGAAAAAGTAGACGAAGCAGCTGAAAAGTTATATGACTTGGTCAAATCAGAAAAATACGATATCGAAGTGAACATTCCTAAAAAAGGTGAAAAAGCAGTCCATGTAAAATCAAAACGCCCAACGAATCATACCAAAAAATGGATGGCTAAAAACCGCTAATAATAACAAAAGATCCATAAATCGGCATTTTCAGCGATTATAGGGTCTTTTGTTATTTTCTCAATAGGACATATCTAGAAAATGAATTCTATTAATAGGAATGGGAAGAAGGATTTGTACCTACATCATCTGTTTATGGATAGAATCCTTTATCTTTTTCAGTTGTGAATCAGGTATATACCAGTTATAATAGAAGAAACGAAAGGACGGGTGTACGTTATGTCGAATCAATTACCTGTATATATACAGATTCATGACCAATTAAAAAATGAAATCGAACAAGGTATATGGAAAGTCGGAGACCGTCTTCCTTCAGAAAGAGAATTAGCAGTGAAATTCAATGTCAGCCGTATGACGTTGAGACAAGCAATTCAAAACTTGGCAGATGAAGGAATCTTAGAAAGAAAGATCGGTTCGGGTACATATGTTGCGCGAGAAAAAGTACAAGAAAAGATGTCTGGCGCGACAAGTTTTACAGAAATCATGGAATCGCAAAATAGAGTACCTTCTAGTCGAACAATCTCTTACTTTTTGACTTCGCCAAGCTCAAGTGAAATGGAAAAACTAAACTTGAGTAAAGATGACACGATCTTGCGAATGGAGCGTATTCGTTTTGCAGACGATGTCCCTATTTGTTTTGAAGTAGCCAGTGTTCCGCAAAAGCTGATCGATGGCTACAGCAAAGCAGAGATTACTGAATCGCTGTATCGCACATTAGAAGAAAAAGGCGGGAAAAAAATCGGTCCAGCGAATCAAACGATTACTGCTGTATTGGCTTCTGAGAAAATCGCAGACTATTTAGAGGTGAAACGAGGAGATGCAGTTCTTCGTTTGCGTCAGATTTCCTATTTTGAAGATGGTACGCCATTTGAGTATGTGCGTACGCAATATGTAGGAAATCGTTTTGAGTTTTATTTGGAAAAATAAAAAACAGGTGATCCCTGATTCCTTATTCGAAAAAAAGAGAATCAGAATCACCTGTTTTTATCTATGATCAGTTATCAGTTGCTCGTGATAAGAAACAGGACCTTCTTCAAATTGGACTTGTCCGTTCAGCAGCTCAATGATGGATTCTTTAAAGCTGTCAGCATTTTTTTCATCCACTGCACAGATGACGATGACTTGATCAGTGTATTGGATTTCTTTTATGAAAAAATGCTGTAGTTCAAGATAATTTTGTAATTTTCCTAGTTGCGGATACGTGATCACTACGGAGATCTCCTGTTGCAAGGTACCTTCTACGATTCCAATGTCGGACAATGCTTGAGAGACCGCATGAGTATATGCACGTATCAATCCGCCCGTGCCGAGTTTCGTTCCTCCAAAATATCGAGTGACTACTGCAGCTACATTGATCAGTTGATTTTTTTTGAGGACTTCCAACATCGGTACGCCCGCCGTTCCACTTGGTTCGCCATCATCGCTACTACGTTGGATCTCATTTTTTTCGCCAATGACGAAGGCGCTGCAGTTATGGTTTGCTTTCCAATGTTCTTTTTTGATTTCTTGGATGAAGTTTTTCGCTTCTTCTTCTGATTCTATTCGTTTAAGAGAACAGATAAAGCGTGATTTCTTGATTTCAATCTCACTTTGTCCATTTTCTTTGATTGTACGATAACGTTCGATCATCTTGTCACCTCTTTTTTTCGGTTGCTTTATTCAGTATAAAGAAAGTTCTAGGTTGTTTCAACACTATAACGGTTGCGCAATTACTGTAGTATGCGATAATAAAGACAAAGGCAGGTGGATCCGGGGATGAAGGAACGAATGAAAAAGTATGATGCAATTACGCATTATTTGAAGAACAACGGCGGCTCCCAAGTAACATTAACCTTTACCCAATTTGATGAACTGTTGTTTCCCAGTAACGGACTTCCCAAAACAGCCAGGGAAAGTACAGATTGGTGGGCAAATGACTATAGACATCCAGAAAAGGGTGCCTACGGCTGGTTAAATGCAGGCTATGAAGTAGTGGTCATCAATTTGGATAAAGAATATGTCGTATTCAATAAATTAGTGAAATCTAGCTGGCTATTTGATTAAATAAACCGTGTTTAGAAAACGTTGACAAATTTCTTTCTTTTTATATAATAGAGTAACAAACGCTAAGAAAACGTTTGCGTAGTCTGTTTTAAAAAGGAGAGAAAAGTATGGCTAAAAAAACAATCATGCTTGTATGTTCGGCTGGTATGAGCACAAGTTTGCTAGTAACAAAAATGCAAAAAGCTGCGGAAGCAAAAGGAATCGATTCTGATATTTTCGCTGTGTCAGCTTCTGATGCAGATAATAATCTTGCAAATAAAGATGTAGATGTACTGTTATTAGGACCTCAAGTTCGCTTTATGAAAGCTGATTTTGAAAAACGTCTGGAACCAAAAGGCATTCCTTTAGACGTCATCAATATGGCTGATTATGGAATGATGAATGGCGAAAAAGTATTAGACCAAGCAATTACATTGATTGGTGAATAAATAGATTATATAGAACTATCAAACAAGCAATCAAAAAAAGATTGCTTGTTTTTTCGTATATTTTTTTAGGGCGAATGATATGAATCATTTTTGGGGCAGAAGGCTTCTTACGAGAGAGATTGAAGCAATGGATTGTGAGGAGGGAAACTTACCAAATTATAAGAAGATCGCAGCTGTAGAACGTTTAGGTAACAGGATTCTTTGTCATCGTTGTGGAGTGAAAACGCCTTTCTTTGAGGGACAGCTTGCAGACTATGGCTATTTTTGCATACATTGCCTGTCTTTAGGGCGATGCGACAGTCAACAAGAGTTATATTTATTTGATCAGCCAAAAGCAGAATCTCGAGAAGTCGTCTTTTCTTGGACAGGACAGCTTACTGAAAAACAAACGGAAATCGCAGATAGGATACTTTATCATTCAGAAAAAAGACACCATCTTATTTGGGCAGTAACAGGTGCAGGAAAAACAGAAATGCTTTATCCGATTTTAGTGAAAACGTTAAAAGCTGGAGGAAGAGTAGCCATTTGTACACCGCGAATCGACGTTTGTAATGAATTGTTTTTACGTTATCGTCCTGTTTTTCCAGAAGAAACAATCATGTTGCTCCATGGGAATACATCAACAGCTTATACCTTTAGTTCTTTTGTTATCTGTACGATTCATCAACTATATCGTTTTTATCGATCCTTTGACTTATTAGTAATTGATGAGATTGATGCTTTTCCTTATAGCGGGGATGCTGGGCTAGCTCACGCTGTGCAAACAGCAATCAAATCAGACGGTCGATTCATCTACTTAAGCGCCACGCCTGATGAAAAGTTACTAAAGGAAATCAAGCAGACATTTGAGATCCACAAACTTGCCTTGCGCTTTCATCGGCGCTTGCTTCCTGAACCCGTACTTGTTTTCATGAATAATTGGCGACAAAAATGTGGGAACAAAAAGAAAATCAACTCTTTGGTGCGGATCATTCAGCAACTAATCAAAGAAAACCATATCCTTTTATTTTGTCCAAGTATTACGATGATGCATCGTTTAAAAGTCACACTGCAAGAAGCTTTTCCAGAATATGAGATAACAGATGTTTCTTCACAAGACGATCAACGGGCAAAGAAAGTTCAGAAAATGCGAGAAGCAACATACGAGATACTGTTAACCACGATGATCCTAGAACGAGGAGTCACATTTGAAAGAATCTCTGTCATCGTTTTAGGAGCAGATCATCCAGTTTTTACTAAATCCTCTTTGGTGCAAATCGCAGGAAGAGCTGATCGTAAAGGTCCTTATACGAACAGTCGGGTCTATTTTTTCTATGAAGAAAAAACTTCAGCTATTCGAAAAGCCTGTCAGGAAATCAAAGAAATGAACGAAGAAGGGAAGAAGATGCTGTGAGATGTAGTTGCTGCAGTAAAGACATCATCCAAAATTTAACATTCAGCGAGATCATCGGTGTGTCGAAATATAGACTTCCTCAGACCTGTTCAGTTTGCCGCGCACAATTCCATTTATTGGAAGCAAAAGGTTGTGCAGGTTGTCAAAAACCAAACCATTTGACATACGAGGAGACGAAAAAGAAAGCAAAGACTAGTTTCGTTTTCTGCAACGACTGTCAAGAATGGAAGAAGAAATATCCTGCATATGATTTTCAACACCGCGCCTTTTTTACGTACGATGAAAAGATGCAGACTTGGATCAATCGGTACAAGTTTATGGGAGACATCCGATTAGCAGGGACTTTTGCATATAAATGGACTCAGATAAAAAAAGATTACCCGGCATATATTTATTGTCCAATACCTTTATCTGAAAAAAGGTGGCTAGAAAGAGGATTCAATCAAGTAAGCGAGATGTTGAAAGCAGCAAAAATTCCTTTTCAGATGCTGCTCAAAAGAGAGCAACATCTGCTTGCTCAAGCAAAAAACACGCGAAAGGAAAGATTGGAGATGCCTCAGCCTTTTGAGCTTGCTGTACCTATTTCTAAGATACAACATAAAAAAATATTGATTATTGACGATGTCTATACAACAGGTCAGACACTTTTTCATGCAGCAGATTGCTTGCAGACCGCACAGCCAAAAATCATCCGAACCATTTCTTTGGCAAGATGAATCAGATGTGGAAATTTGATAGCGATTTAATTTGCAAATAACTTAGAGTTCGATATAATAGAATTAAGAAGAGGGAAAGAGTGGTCCTTCTCCTTCTTGATTGTGGTAGACGAAAGGGGTAATTTTTATGTTTAGATATAATGTACGCGGCGAAAATATCGAAGTAACTGAAGCGATTCGCGACTACGTTGAGAAAAAAGTAGGCAAACTAGAACGCTATTTCAGTGACGCACCCGATGCTACGGCGCATGTGAACTTAAAAGTTTATACAGAAAAAACAGCCAAAGTGGAAGTAACGATCCCATTACCTTATCTTGTATTACGTGCCGAAGAAACTTCTCCAGATCTATACGCAAGTATCGATTTGGTTGTTGACAAATTGGAACGCCAAATCCGCAAATTCAAAACAAAAATCAATCGTAAATCCCGTGAAACGGGCATGAATACTGCAGATGCTGCTGTTTTATTCAATGGAGAGGAAGAAAACGAAAACGATTCTGAATTAGATATCGTACGTACAAAACGCCTTTCATTGAAACCAATGGACAGTGAAGAAGCAGTCTTACAAATGAACATGCTGGGACATAACTTCTTTATTTTTGAAGATGCAGAAACAAATGGTACAAGTATCGTTTACCGCCGAAAAGATGGAAAATACGGATTGATCGAAACAGACTGATCATCCATACTTAAATAACATCAAAAACTTGCAGCAGCTGTCAATAGCTGCCGCAAGTTTTTTTGAGTTCGTCTCTTTTTTAGTTAAAATATGAATAAATTATGAAGTTCTTACTTTAATACGATTAAGATATTTCAATTATCTATAACTAATGATAAAATAAAAAGTAGAGTCTACATAGTCTGGATAATACACAGAAGGAAAAGGAGATTACACAACGCATGGCCAATTTGATTCGTTCACTTATCGAAAATGATAAGAAAGAACTAAAACGTTTAGATAGCATTGCAAAAAAAGTTGAATCATACGCTGACCAAATGGCAGCATTAACTGATGAACAATTACAAGCAAAAACTGCTGAATTCAAGAGCAGATACCAAAAAGGAGAAACATTAGATCAATTACTTCCGGAAGCTTTTGCAGTCGTTCGGGAAGCAGCAAAACGTGTATTGGGGTTATATCCATACCACGTACAATTGATGGGTGGGATCGTGCTTCACGATGGGAATATCCCTGAAATGCGTACTGGTGAAGGTAAAACCTTGACCGCAACGATGCCGGTGTATCTGAATGCGTTGACTGGCGAAGGGGTCCACGTAGTTACCGTCAATGAATATTTAGCAACCCGTGACTCGACGGAAATGGGCGAGCTTTATAATTTCTTAGGATTGACAGTTGGGTTGAATATCAACTCAAAATCTTCGGATGAAAAACGCGAGGCTTATAATTGCGATATCACTTATAGCACGAATAATGAATTAGGATTTGACTATTTGAGAGACAACATGGTCGTTTACCGTCATCAAATGGTACAACGTCCGCTGAATTATGCCATTGTCGATGAAGTTGACTCGATCTTGATTGATGAAGCGAGAACGCCGCTGATCATTTCAGGGCAAGCAGAAAAATCAACAGCTTTATATACAAGAGCAGACAACTTCGTGAAACGTTTGAAAGAAGAAGAAGATTACAAAATCGATATACAATCAAAAACAATCAGTTTAACTGAAGCAGGGATCGAAAAAGCTGAAGAAACATTCGGTTTGGACAACTTATATGACATTGAAAATACTGCATTGACCCATCACTTGGATCAAGCATTGAGAGCCAACTACATCATGCTTTTAGACATTGATTATGTTGTTCAAGATGGAAAAGTATTGATTGTTGACCAATTTACGGGTCGGATCATGGATGGACGCCGTTATTCAGATGGTCTTCATCAAGCGATCGAAGCTAAAGAAGGCGTAGAGATCGAAGACGAAACGAAAACGATGGCGACGATCACTTTCCAGAACTATTTCCGTATGTACAAGAAACTTGCGGGGATGACTGGTACAGCTAAGACAGAAGAAGAAGAGTTCAGAGAGATTTATAATATTCAAGTATACCAGATTCCGACAAACCGTCCGGTCATCCGTGACGATCGACCAGATTTGCTTTACCCAACATTACAAAGCAAGTTCCATGCTGTCGTACAAGATATCAAAGATCGCTACCGCAAAGGACAGCCTGTCTTAGTCGGAACTGTTGCAGTTGAAACATCTGAGTTATTATCAGATATGCTGAATCAAGAACGTATTCCTCATGAAGTACTGAATGCGAAAAATCACTTTAAAGAAGCAGAAATCATCATGAATGCGGGTCAAAAAGGTGCAGTGACGATTGCTACCAACATGGCTGGTCGGGGAACAGATATCAAACTAGGGCTTGGCGTAAGAGAACTTGGTGGCCTAGCAGTTATCGGGACAGAACGACATGAATCTCGTCGTATCGATAACCAGCTTCGAGGACGTGCAGGACGTCAAGGAGACCCTGGTATGTCACAATTCTACTTGTCTTTAGAAGATGATTTGATGAAACGATTCGGTTCAGAACGAATCAAAGCTTTCTTAGATCGAATGAAGATCGGTGACGAAGATGCTGTGATCCAAAGCAAGATGCTGACGAAACAAGTAGAAGCTGCACAAAAACGCGTAGAAGGAAACAACTACGACACACGTAAGAACGTCTTGCAATACGATGACGTGATGCGTGAGCAACGTGAAGTAATCTATAAACAGCGTCAAGAAGTGATCATGGAAGAAAAAAGCTTATCTAAACCACTGATGAATATGGTCAAACGGACAATCAGTCGTGTGGTAGATGCGCATACGCAATTAGAAAAAGAAAATTGGAATTTGGAAAGTATCGTCGATTTTGCTGGCAGCACGCTTGTCCATGAAGACAGTATTTCCCTTACAGATATCGAAGGAAAAACCTCTCAAGAAATCAAAGAATATCTAAACGAACGAGCACAAGAAGTATTCAATACCAAAGCAGCTCAATTGAACGGACCAGAGCAACTGCTTGAATTTGAAAAAGTCGTGATCTTACGTGTCGTGGACTCTAAATGGACAGATCATATCGATGCAATGGACCAATTACGTCAGTCAATCGGCTTGCGTGCCTATGGTCAAAACAATCCATTAGTCGAATACCAAACAGAAGGTTATAAGATGTTCGAAGATATGGTAGGTGCCATTGAATATGAAGTCACTCGTATCTTCATGAAAGCTGAGATCCGTCAAAATGTACAACGTGAGCAAGTTTCTCAAGGAACAGCTTCTCACTCAGAAGATGGAGATGCCAAAGAAAACAG
Source organism: Enterococcus sp. E5-162 (assembly GCF_035725965.1). Classification (NCBI taxonomy): domain Bacteria; kingdom Bacillati; phylum Bacillota; class Bacilli; order Lactobacillales; family Enterococcaceae; genus Enterococcus; species Enterococcus sp. E5-162. The sequence continues at coordinate 41,899 of NZ_JAPRFV010000011.1, forward strand.
TAATACTAGCGCGAAAAAACAACCAATCCATGTGAACAAGGTTGGTAGAAATGATCCTTGTCCTTGTGGAAGCGGGAAAAAATATAAGAACTGTCACGGAAAAGATGCAAACTAGTTTCTGACAGCAGGATTGGTGAGACAAATTCTTTTTTAAAGAATTTGTCTCACCTTCTTTCTGTTATTTGACGATTCTGTTAGACTAGATATAATAAAAAAAGTATAGTGAAAGAAGGAAAAAAACATGGAAATATCCGAAATTCGAAATCTCCTGACAGAAATGCAGGAAAAGGTCACAAGCTTCAGGAGGTCTCTTTGACTTAGACCAGCTGGAAGAAGACATTGCGGAAGCAGAAGCAAAAATGGCTGAACCTGGTTTTTGGGATGATAGCGAAGCTGCTCAAAAAGTGATCAGTGAAAACAATGCAAATAAAGAAACTTATGATCAATTCCATTCTCTTGCTGAAGAACTGGAAGAAATCGAATTGATGGTGGAGATGTTGCAGGAAGAACCTGATGCAGTAATGCAAGAAGAAGCAGAAACACGTATCAATGCGCTAGATGAAAAAATGAATACGTATGAATTATCTATGTTGTTAGATGGTCCTTATGATCGAAACAACGCCATCGTCGAATTGCATCCAGGGGCTGGAGGAACGGAGTCCCAAGACTGGGGCAGCATGCTTTTACGCATGTATACACGCTGGGCAGAGCAGCATGGGTATCAAGTAGAGACACTAGATTATCAAGCAGGCGATGAAGCAGGAATCAAGAGTGTGACCCTGCTGATCAAAGGACACAACGCATTTGGCTATCTGAAATCAGAAAAAGGTGTTCATCGCCTTGTACGTATCTCGCCTTTTGACTCAGCAAAACGTCGTCATACTTCTTTTTGTTCGGTAGATGTGATGCCAGAGCTTGATGAAACGATCGATATAGAAATCAATCCAGATGATTTGAAGATCGACACATATCGGGCAAGTGGTGCAGGTGGTCAGCACATCAATAAGACAGAATCCGCTGTACGAATCACTCACTTGCCTACAGGAACAGTAGTAGCGAGTCAGGCACAACGTTCACAATTGAAAAACCGGGAACAAGCGATGGGGATGCTGAAAGCTAAGCTTTACCAATTAGAAGTGGAAAAGAAAGAACAAGAAGCAGCTGCACTGAGAGGAGAACAAAAAGAAATCGGCTGGGGATCACAGATCCGTTCTTATGTTTTCCATCCATATTCTATGGTAAAAGACCATCGGACAAACGTAGAGACAGGAAATGTCCAAGCTGTTATGGACGGAGATCTTGATTTATTTATTGACGGCTATTTGAAAATGCATCTGCAATAAGAGCCCTTTGTTAAATTGAAATAAAATTGTAAGATTTTGCAAGCAAGTTGAAACATTGCCATGCTATAATAGCTAAAGACTGAAAAAGATATGGAGAGAACGCCATGATTGAAATGAAGGATGTAATGAAGAAGTACTCAAACGGTACCACTGCTATCCGCAATCTCTCGATTGTCATCGAACAAGGAGAGTTTGTGTATGTTGTTGGTCCGTCTGGAGCTGGTAAATCTACATTCATCAAATTGATGTATCGAGAAGAAAAAGCTTCAAAAGGAACTTTGAACGTCGCAGGTCATGATCTAATAGCCATCAAAAACCGCGAAGTTCCTTATCTACGCAGAGAAATCGGCGTGGTGTTCCAAGACTATAAATTATTACCAAGAAAAACAGTATATGAAAATGTTGCGTACGCCATGCAAGTTATCGGCAGAAAACCTCGGGATATCAAAAAACGAGTAATGGAAGTGCTGGATCTTGTTGGTTTGAAACACAAAGTCCGAGTCTTTCCTAGCGAATTATCTGGTGGGGAACAACAACGTGTTTCTATTGCCCGAGCAATCGTAAATACACCTAAAGTACTTATTGCGGATGAACCGACAGGGAATCTAGATCCGGAAAACTCATGGGAAATCATGAAACTATTAGATCGGATCAATGGACAAGGAACAACTGTCGTGATGGCTACACATAACAGTACGATCGTAAATACGATTCGACACCGAGTAATTGCTATCGAAAACGGCCGCATTATTCGAGACCAAGCGGAAGGGGAATATGGATACGATGATTAGAACCTTTTTCCGCCATTTATTAGAAAGTATCAAGAGTTTGAAACGTAACGGCTGGATGACAGTAGCTTCGGTCAGTGCGGTAACGATCACGTTGACTTTAGTTGGTGTGTTCATGGCGGTCATCATGAACGCAACCAAACTAGCACAAGATATAGAAGGAAACGTGGATGTATCTGTGTTCGTAGACATTGGTACAAAAGACGAAGAGATGAAAAAACTAGAAAAAGAATTAAATGACTTAGATCATGTCAAAAAAGTCGAATTTTCAAGCAAAGAACAGGAATTGAAGAAAATCCAAAACGAAATGGGCGATTCTTGGAAATTGTTTGAAGGGGATAATAACCCGTTATATGATGTATACGTAGTAAGTGCTACCGATCCTTCTTATACAAAACAAGTAGCAGAAAAAGCGGCAGATTTGAAGAATGTTTCTCGTTCTGATTACGGTGGGGCTTCCTCAGATCGGATTTTCCAAATTGCTGGTGCAGTTCGAACATGGGGATTAGTTGCGGCGGCATTGCTGTTGTTTGTAGCAATGTTTCTCATTTCTAACACGATTCGGATCACGATTTTATCTAGACAGCGTGAAATTCAAATCATGCGTTTAGTAGGAGCAAAAAATGGATATATCCGCTGGCCATTTTTCCTTGAAGGTGGTTGGATCGGCTTAATCGGTGCCATTCTTCCGATACTGATCATTACATTTGGTTACGCATGGTTTTACCAATTGATCAATCCGTCATTATTACGATCTCATTATTCATTGATCCATCCAGAAAATATCGTTTGGAAAATCAATCTTTTGATGGTCGGTATTGGTGTGATCATTGGTTCACTCGGCTCGATTATCTCTATGAGACGTTTCTTGAAATTCTAGTGTCACAAGATAAATATAATCAGAAAGTTGGACGATTTCGTTCCAGCTTTCTTTTTTTATCAGCTAGGTGGAGTAAATGGGGCGGCTTTTTTCTCTTTACTTTAAAAAACAACTTGGGTATTCTTAAGTTGGTAGAAAAAGAGGTGAAGCCGTGAAGATTATCGTTGACAATTTTTTTACGATCCTTTTGATTATGAATATTTTGCTTTCCTTTATTATCGTTTTTCGAGAAAGAAAGGAAACTGCGCAAACATGGGCATGGCTGCTCGTTTTGATGTTCATTCCAGTTGTAGGATTTATTTTATATATTTTTTTAGGAAGAGGGATTTCCAAAGAGAAAATCTTTGATTTGAAGATCCAAGGGAAAATCGGTAAGAATCTAGAAATCGAAGAAGATAAACAAGCATTGATGCGAGGACTTTATCCTCATCCGCCTACTGGACAAGTAGATGTGAAACAATTGATCTATATGCTTACTGTATTTGAAAGTACGCTTTATACGACTAAAAATGAAATCACTTTATTTACAGATGGTCGTGAAAAATTCGATGCGCTGATCGAGGATATCAAACAGGCAGAAGACCATATCCATTTCCAATATTATATTTACCGCAGTGATACATTAGGTGAAGAAGTTCGAGAGGCATTGACAGAGGCAGCAAGACGCGGAGTAAAAGTCAGAGTCCTTCTTGATGCATGGGGTTCCACACAAGTTTCTTCTAGTTTTTTTCAGAATTTGAAAAAAGCAGGTGGAGAAGTCGCATTTTTCTTTCCTCTATTCGTTCCGTATATCAATCCTCGAATCAATTATCGCAATCATCGTAAAATCGTAGTGATTGATGGGAAAATCGGATATACAGGTGGGTTCAATGTTGGAAACGAATATCTAGGATTGGTAAAGAAATTTGGTTATTGGCGAGACAATCATCTGCGTATCTATGGAGAAGCGGTTTACACCTTGCAAAACCGTTTTTTGATGGACTGGAATTCTCAGCATACAAAAGAAGTAGGATATTCACCGGAATTTTTCCCGACCATTCATTCTGCAGGTGATATGGCTGTTCAAATCGTGACAAGCGGACCAGATACCGAACATGAGCAAATCAAAATGACATATTTGAAAATGATTTCGTTAGCCAAACGGGAGATATTGATCCAAACGCCGTATTACATACCGGATGGATCGATTCATGAGGCATTGAAGTTGGCTCTTCTCTCAGGCGTAAAAGTCCATATCCAAATACCTAACAAACCAGATCATCTTCTCGTTTACTGGGCAACGTATTCTTTCGCTGCAGAGCTGATCGAGTATGGGGCAAGAATCGAAACATATGAAAATGGATTTATCCATGCAAAGACGATGATTATCGATGGCGGCATCGTTTCCGTTGGTTCAGCTAATATCGACGTTCGCTCATTTAGATTGGATTTTGAGGTCAATACACTGATCTATGATGAACGAATGGCTTCTCGCGTAAGAAAAGCATTCTTTGAAGATTCAAAGATTTCGACGCATCTCACAAAAGAAGTGTATGAAAACCGAGGGATGATGATCAAGATGAAAGAAGGATTAGCAAGACTGATTTCGCCGCTCCTTTAAAATACAAAAAGGACAGGAGAGCCACCAATAGATGGAAATCTCGTGTCCTTTTTTCTCGGGGCCATTTCTGAGAGTACGTCAGAAATGGAGAAAGCGTCTCGCATGAGCGAAATTAACTTTGGGGTATCTCTTGTTTTTTGGGGAAAGCAAGAAATAAGCTAATATATGCTATTAAAAGAGACACATTTCAAAGCCAGTATAGCATAGAAACTTTTAATGAGATAGCTTTTTTTGCAATTATGAGAATTTATTTTGTTATTTAATGGTTTTGATTCGTTTTCATCAAGTAATGAAAATGATAGAATAGACATACTTTAGGATTAAAGGAGATTTCTAATGAAAAAACTAAAATTATTCTTACCAATAATAGGATTAGCTATTCTTTTATCAGGCTGTTCAAAGTGGATTGATCGAGGAGAATCCATTACTGCAGTTGGCTCTTCTGCCTTACAGCCTTTAGTAGAAACGGTTGCTGAAACCTACCAGACAGAAAATCCTGGAAAATTCATCAATGTACAAGGGGGCGGAAGCGGAACTGGTTTGTCTCAAGTACAGTCAGGAGCAGTCGATATCGGAAATTCTGATTTGTTCGCGGAAGAAAAATCAGGGATTGATGCTTCGGCATTAGTCGATCATCGAGTAGCAGTTGTTGGAATCACTCCTATTGTGAACAAGGATATTGGCGTAAAAGATATCAGTATGGAGAACCTGAAAAAATTATTTACAGGTGAGATCAAAAACTGGAGTGAAGTCGGTGGGAAAGATCAGCCAGTAGTTATACTGAACCGTGCATCAGGAAGCGGGACCCGTAGTACGTTTGAGAAATGGGTGTTGGACGGAGAAACAGCTGTTCAGGCACAGGAACAAGATTCAAGCGGAATGGTGCGCCAAATCGTTGCAGACACACCCGGAGCAATCAGCTATGTTGCTTTTTCTTACGTTTCCGATGATGTGGATACGTTGAATGTTAACGGTGTGGAACCGACAGATGAAAATGTGACAACGAACAAATGGACGATTTGGGCATATGAGCATATGTACACAAGAGATCATCCAAAAAAACTGACAAAAGAATTTTTAGACTATATCTTATCGGATGAAGTACAAGATAATATTGTCGGAGAGCTAGGCTATATCCCTGTTTCACATATGAAAGTTGAACGTGATTGGCAAGGAAACATTGTTAAAGAGTAATCTTTACACAAAATTTACAAACTTAGCTAAACTTTTACATGTTATTAAAACCAAATTGATGTTCAATTTGTACACTGAGTGAGTATGTTAAACCTGATTAAGGGGGAGTCATCTGTGGAAGATGTGAAAAAAGTATTATTAACAAAATCAAAACGTTCCAAAATGGAACAGCGTGGAAAATTCATTAGTTTTTTGTGTATCGCGCTGATCGTGTTGGTTGTATTATCTATTTTTTATTTTGTCGCTAGTAAAGGATTGGCCACCTTTTTTACTGATAAGATCAATGTATTTGATTTTCTGTTTGGTACAGATTGGAATCCAAGCCAAATAGGAGCAAATGGGAAACCCATGGTAGGGGCATTGCCTATGATCACAGGTTCATTTATTGTGACCTTTTTATCTGCTATTGTTGCCACACCATTTGCTATTGGAGCAGCAGTGTTCATGACGGAGATTTCTCCTAAAAACGGAACGAAGATCTTGCAACCGGTCATCGAGCTACTTGTAGGTATTCCGTCTGTCGTTTACGGATTTATCGGTTTATCTGTTATCGTGCCTTTTGTCAGAAGTATCTTTGGCGGGACAGGGTTCGGTATCTTAGCTGGTACATTTGTGTTATTCGTTATGATCTTACCGACTGTCACAACGATGACTGTGGATGCATTAAAGGCAGTGCCGCGACACTATCGGGAAGCTTCATTAGCGCTAGGTGCCACAAGATGGCAAACAATCTACAAAGTGGTGCTGCGAGCAGCAGTGCCCGGGATTTTAACAGCAGTCGTTTTTGGTATGGCTCGTGCGTTTGGCGAAGCCTTAGCTATCCAAATGGTTATTGGTAATGCGGCATTAATGCCAACAGGACTTACTACTCCTGCTTCTACATTGACGTCCATCTTGACAATGGGAATCGGAAATACAATCATGGGAACAGTTGAAAATAATGTGTTATGGTCATTAGCGCTGATCTTGCTATTGATGTCATTATTCTTTAATATCGTGATCCGTATGATTGGGAAGAAAGGAGAGCTGAAATAATGAACGCAAAACGCTCAGATAAAATTGCTACAGGTGTTCTATATGTGGTTTCAGGGATCATCGTATTGATCTTAGCAGCTTTATTACTTTATATCTTAGTTCGAGGAATACCGCACATTTCATGGTCATTCTTGACTGAACCTTCCAAAGCCTACCAAGAAGGCGGTGGGATCGGGATTCAATTATTTAACTCGATTTATTTGCTTTTGATTACCATGATCATCAGTTTTCCTATCTCTTTAGGTGCGGGTATCTACCTTTCGGAATATGCCGGAAAAAACTGGCTGACAGACGTGATCCGTACGTCTATCGAAATCTTGAGCTCTTTGCCTTCTGTTGTTGTCGGTTTATTCGGTTTCTTGGTTTTCGTTATTCAATTCCAGTATGGTTTCTCAATCATTTCTGGTGCATTAGCTTTGACCGTATTCAACTTGCCTCTTTTGACTCGAACGGTCGAGGAATCTTTACAAGCGGTCCATTACACACAACGAGAAGCTGGATTGGCGTTAGGTTTGTCACGCTGGGAAACAGTGATAAAAGTGGTTGTTCCAGAAGCGACACCAGGAATTTTGACTGGTGTGATCCTAAGTTCAGGAAGAATTTTTGGTGAAGCTGCCGCATTGATTTATACAGCTGGTCAAAGCGCGCCAGCATTAGATTTTACGAACTGGAATCCATTAAGTGTTTCTAGTCCGATCAGCATTTTCCGCCAAGCTGAAACACTGGCTGTCCATATTTGGAAAATCAACACAGAAGGTACGATGCCTGATGGTGTTTCTGTTTCGGCTGGCGCTTCTGCCGTGTTGATCATTGCTGTTTTACTGTTCAACTTCGGCGCTCGTGCGATTGGCAAACGATTATACCGAAAAATGACTTCAGCCTAAGGAGAAGAAGTAAAATGAAAAAATATAATTGGAATGAAACAAATGTCATTACCATGCCAAAAGATAAGGAAGTTGCATTATATACGAATGATCTGCATGTTTGGTATGGCGACAATGAAGCAATCAAGGGAGTGGATCTAGAATTCGAAAAAAATAAGATCACTGCATTGATTGGTCCCTCTGGCTGCGGAAAATCCACGTATCTTCGTTCTTTGAATCGTATGAATGATGGGATTGCTAATACGAAAATTACTGGAAAGATTATGTATAAAGACGTGGATATCAATGCGCCTCAAGTGGATGTTTATGAAATGCGTAAACGGATCGGCATGGTGTTCCAACGCCCCAACCCTTTTAGCAAATCGATTTATGACAATATAACTTTTGCTTTGAAACAGCATGGTGAAAAAAACAAAAAGAAATTAGATGAAATCGTTGAAACAAGCTTGAAACAAGCAGCTTTGTGGGATCAAGTAAAAGATAGCTTGGATAAAAGTGCCTTGGCTTTATCTGGCGGACAACAGCAACGTTTGTGTATCGCTCGTGCAATCGCGATGAAACCCGATATCTTGCTGTTAGACGAGCCGGCAAGTGCCTTGGATCCTATTTCGACAGGAACGGTTGAAGAAACACTTGTAAACTTGAAAGAAGACTACACGATCATTATCGTGACGCATAATATGCAACAAGCAGCTCGTATCAGCGACTATACTGCCTTTTTCTATCTAGGAAAAGTAATGGAATATGACAAAACAAACAAGATATTTACCAGACCAAAAATTCAGGCAACCGAAGATTATGTGTCCGGTCATTTTGGTTAAGACGGAGGCCTCAACATGACAAAAGAAATTATCTCATCCAAAGATCTTCATCTGTATTATGGAAAGAAAGAAGCACTAAAGGGAATTGATCTAAGTTTCAATCAAGGTGAAATCACAGCGATGATCGGTCCTTCTGGTTGCGGGAAATCTACCTATCTACGTTCGTTGAATCGAATGAACGATCTGATTCCAAATGTAACGATCACCGGAAGTGTTTTATATAAAGACAAAGACATCTATGGTCCGAAAACAGATGTTGTTGAACTAAGAAAAGAAATCGGCATGGTGTTCCAACAGCCAAATCCATTTCCTTTTTCTATTTATGAAAATGTCATCTATGGATTGAAGTTAAAAGGTGAAAAAGATAAAAAAGTCCTTGATCAAGTAGTGGAAGAAAGTCTGAAGGCAGCGTCCGTTTGGGAGGATGTGAAAGATAAACTGCATAAAAGTGCCTTGTCTTTATCCGGTGGGCAGCAGCAGCGTGTATGTATCGCACGTGTTTTGGCAGTGAATCCCGAAATCATCTTATTGGACGAACCAACAAGTGCACTTGACCCTGTTTCTACTGGGAAAATCGAAAGTATGCTGTTAGAATTAAGAGAGCGGTATACGATGATCATCGTGACCCATAATATGTCTCAAGCTTCACGTATTTCAGATAAGACGGCATTCTTTTTAGATGGTCACTTGATCGAATACAACGATACGAAGAAGATATTCATGAATCCAGAAAAACAAGAGACAGAAGATTATATTTCAGGTCGATTTGGATAAGGAGGAAACGGAATGCTACGTACACAATTTGAAGAAGAATTGCTGAATCTCCATAATCAGTTCTACGAAATGGGGATGATGGTGAGCAGCGCTGTGCACAAGTCAGTTCGTGCATACATCAAACACGATAAAATCTTAGCCCAAGAAGTTATCGAAAACGATATAAATATCAATAATATGGAAACGCGTTTGGAGAAGAAAAGTTTTGAAATGATTGCATTACAACAGCCAGTTACAACTGACTTGCGTATGATTATCACGGTCATGAAAGCTAGCTCTGATTTAGAACGTATGGCCGATCATGCGGTGTCCGTTGCTAAATCCACAATCCGCGTAAAAGGACAGACGAGAATACCGGAAATCGAAAAAGAGATCTCCGATATGTCCGATTACGTGAAAAAAATGGTGGACAACGTCCTAGTTGCGTATGTCAAAACAGACGAAAAAGATGCGCGTACAATCGCCAATATGGATCAAAGAGTCAATGACTATTTCAATCGAATCTATAATGCAACCATCAAAAACATGCAAGAAAATCCTGAAACAGTCATCAGTGGCACAGACTATTTGAATGTTGCCAGCTATCTAGAACGAATCGGAGACTATGTGACAAACATCTGTGAATGGATCGTCTACTTGGCTACAGGGAAAATCACTGAATTAAATACGAACCACAATGAGATTTTCTAAACTGAAGTTGTGATTCTGCTGTTTATTTAGGAAAAGAGGTTGTGAAATCAGCGTTTTGTCCTGAGTATTAGAGAAACAAACGGTAAAATAGTTCCTCATATTTTGCCGTTTTTTGAGCTAATACCGAAGGTCAGCTGATTGAACACCGTTTATTCTGGAAAAGGGTTTGTGACAAAACATGTCACAAACCCTTTTCATTATTCCAATAGAAAGGATAAAGAATGCAAAAAAAGATTAGCATCATCATCACTCTATTTTTTATTTGTATACTTGCTTCATGGTTTATTCAGCGTCAATCTGCTCTATATGACGTACCTGTCATCGAGATCGAAAGAGTGAGAATAGAAGAGGATCAACAATTGATTACAGGAAGATTGATGAATACGGACCAAAAAGGAGAAGTGATTTCTTTATCGGCTCCTTATCAAAAAAATCAAATCGAAACAGCAAATATAACAACAAGACAAATCTATCTTGTCCAAATGCATGGAGATGAATGGCAACTAGTAGCAAAAAAAAATGATGGCTGGCTTTTTTTCTTTACAAGTGTCTTCATTGGCACCATGTTGCTTATTGGTGGAAAACAGGGCGTATTTGCTTTAGAAAGTCTCATCATCAACATCGTTTTACTTTTACTTTTGTTGCTCCTCTTTACCAAAACAGAAGGTATCTCTCTCTTAAATATAGCAATCTTATTTGTCGTTATAGGGATAATCGTTAGTATATTGGCGTTAGACGGATGGAATAGAAGCAGTATAATCAAAATTTCGGCTGCAGTTATAAGTGTTTTTTTAGCATTTTTTATTTGTCTTTTGACAATGAATCATTGGAAAGATCAAGGACTTCGCTATGAAGAACTGAATTATCTGACACGACCGTATCGATCTGTTTTTCTTTCCAGCGTGCTGATTGGGACAGCTGGAGGGACACTCGATACCGTGATCACAGTTATTGCGACATTAGAAGAATTGACCAAGCAACAACCGAAAATATCAGCGAAACAGTTATGGCTTTCAGGAAGGCAAGTGGGCCGAGATGTGATTGGTTCGATGGCTAATATCCTTTTATTCGTCTATATCAGCGGAGCGATTCCATCGCTTCTGTTATATTTAGGAAATCAATGGTCTTTCAAAGAAACGGTAGAACGACATTTATCATTAGAACTTTTACGCGTCATTGCTGGCAGCTTAGGAATAGTATTATCAATCCCCATCGCGGTCCTCTTTTTTCTCGCTGTAAGGAGGTTAAAAAAATGAATGTACTTATTATACTTGTTGGGATTTTTGCAATCAGTGTGCTATTTGTCGGTGGTACGCAAGGTATGTATATTCTTTTAGGATTATTTATTAATTTAGGAATCTTTTTCCTATTATTATTCGGCTATCATCAGAAGTGGCCGATATTGGTATTGTCGATTATAGGGTTCCTATTGATCGCTGTGGTTATCTTATTTTTTATCAATGGTTATAATCTGAAAATGCGAGCCGCTTTTGCCAGTATACTGATCTTTTTGTTTTGTTTCCTACTATTGATTCCTATCACTGATTTTTTAGCGATCCAAGGCTTTACTTCGATAGAACTAGAAGAACTATCTGGCTTAGATAAGACGTTAGCAATTGATTTTAGACTACTTACGAGGTCGTTGCTTCTGATCAGTCTTAGCGGAGCTGTTTTAGATGCGAGTGTAGCGATTTCTAGTGGAACATTCGAAGTATATCAGGCAAATCCGCAAATGTCTTTTAACCAATTGCGCCATGCTAGCTTTGCCATTGCTAAAAAAATATTGGCATCAACAGTGATGACGCTTCTTTTTGCGTTTATGGGGAGTTCTTTAGCGTTGATTCTTTGGTTTATTGACTTAGACATTCCTTTTCAGCAAATAATCAATGAAAAATCATTTGTCTTGGAATATACGATGGCTATTCTTACCACACTGGCCGCACTACTTGTCCTGCCCTTAACTTGCGTGACTACAGCATATCTCTTTACAAAAAAGAAAGAACAACTCAAGATGGAGTAAAAGTTACAACTTAAGTCCTATGACATTTTTACTGAATCAGTGCATAATATGGATGTAAGGAAAAGCTTGCAAACAATTTTGCTTAAGGAGGCAATTTCCATGAAAGAAAGAGAACGTATTTTAGACTTAGTGAAAAAAGGAATCCTTTCGACTGAAGAAGGCTTAGATTTATTAGAAAGCATGGCAACTGAAAAAGACGAAAAACAAATCAAAAAAGAAGCAGACAAGGTAACTGCTAGTCATAAAGAAAAAGATCAGGCAAGTCAATTGATCGATGAACTTGAAAACGGTGAAGAAAAAATTTCTGAGCCAGTTGATCCAAAAGAAAAAGAAAGACAAGATCAAGAAAACTTAGAAAAGATCTTAGATGAACTAGCAACTGAAGCGAATAAAACTTCGGCGCGTCTAGACGAAGTAAATGCTCAATTCGCTGACAATAAGGCAGCACGTAATGAGAAACAGGAAGCATTGATGCAGCTGAATACAAAAGAAGAATTAGGCGAGTTGACAGAAGAAGAATTAGCACAGCGTCAAACGTTAGAAGCAGAAATCAAAGAGTTAGAAGCAACCGGCGATACACTATTAGAAGAACAATTGAAGCTGGAAGCAGAATTAAAAGATATCCGCAAGAACCAATGGTCTGAGAAAAAAGAAACATTTACGGATAAGTTTGAATTGCCAGATGATTGGAAAGATCAAGCGACAGATACGCTGAATCAAGTAGGCGAAAAAATGTCAGAAGCTGGATCACAGTTAGGCAAATTCTTGAAGAAAACATTCCAAACTGTTTCAGAAACAGTAAATGATAACATGGAATGGAAAGATGTCAGCTTACGCGTCCCTGGAATTGCGACAACGAAATTTGAACATGAATTTTACTATGAAGCTCCTGCAGCAAGTATCCTTGATATCAAGGCAGCAAACGGAAACGTGACGTTAAAAACGTGGAACAGTGATGATGTGAAAGTGGAAGCCAAGATCAAACTTTACGGAAAAATGGGTGCTGAACCATTTGAAGCATTCTCTGAACGGAGCCAGATCGAGGTCAATGAAGATCATATCTCCTTTCAAATTCCAAATAAGCGTGTGCGTGCAGACCTTGTTTTCTACTTACCTAAACGAGTATACGACCATGTAGCTATCAAACTTCTAAATGGCAACATCATGATTGAGACATTGGAAGCTAAAGATATTTATACAAAATCTACGAATGGGAACATCATCGTGAACCAATTAACTGCAACGATGCTGGAAGTAGAAGGTGTAAACGGCAATATCGATATTCGAAACGGGAACATCTTAGATTCTATTATCGAAACAGTAAACGGTACAGTGACATTTGGTGCCACACCAGAAAACCTTTCTGTGTCTTTAGTAAATGGTGATGTACGTCTTACGATTAAAGAAGATAATTTGAAAAAAGTAGAAGCAAGTTCAGTGAACGGGAATGTCAAAGTTGCTTTACCAGATAGCATCGGTTTGGAAGGACACGCTAAAACAAGTCTTGGAAGCATCAACAGCCGTCTGTCCAATTACGAAGTAGTTCGTGAGAAAAAAGAACGGACAAACCAAATGTTGCAATTCCGTCGTGTTTCAGATGATGAGATCGCACAAGTGCAGCTTTCAACGACAACAGGAAGTATCTATTTAAAAGATACAGATGAATAAAGAGGTTGTGAAAGAGATGTTCAGCCTTGAGCAATAAGAAGCGATTTTTTAAAATAGCTTCCCCTATTTTAAAAAAATGTGCCTTATTGCCGATAGGCTATCTCTTGAACACCGATTAAGAAGAAGGTTGTCACAACGATTTTCTTCATTTAAAATAGTAGAACAGAGGTGAGACATGATGAAAAAAAAGTTGACAAAATCCAATAAAAATGTTGTTTTGACAGGTACTTTAGCAGGGATTGGGGAATATATCGGGATTGATCCCACTGTTATCCGTGTGCTTTATGTATTCTTAAGCTTAGTTGCTTTTGGAAGTCCAATCATTTTATACATTTTATTAGCTTTGATTATCCCATCTGCGCGTTCTGCACGAACAAACTATGGACATAACAATGCATATTATGAAAAAAACAATTATCGTGAACAAACAAAAAAACGCAAAGAAGCGGAAAAAATCGATGATGACGAATGGAGTGACTTTTAATGTCGTACTTTCAGCGTATTTTGGTTAATACGTTAACATTCATATCGTTGGCTGTTCTTTTTCCTGCGATGGTCCATGTGAGCAGTATTTGGACGGCCGTTCTTGCCAGCTTCGTATTATCTGTGTTGAACATGTTTGTCAAACCGATTTTGACGATCCTGTCCCTGCCCTTTACATTAGTCACATTGGGATTGTTTACGTTTGTTATCAATGCAGCGATTCTTAAAATGACTTCCTTTTTTGTAGGAGCAGAACATTTTAGTTTTTCTTCATTTGGTGCAGCGTTATTCGTAGCTATCTTGATGTCACTTGTCAATGTAATTGTTAGTGAACATAACAGCAGAAAATAAAAAAAGCTGTGCCGAGATCTCGGCGCAGCTTTTTTGTTTAGAATAAAGAATGCGTTTTCTATTACATTGGTAATTAAATAAAAACGTTTTTTTTAATTGGTAGTACTTTTGGCTAGACAATGATAAAATGATAGAGAACACTCTAATAGAAATGAGGTAGCATGAATGTCAGAAGTTGTAAAAGTTAGCCAATTAGTAAAAAAATTATCTTTGGAAATCGTCACAGGCGACGAGAAAAGTTTAGACCGCGTCATCGTGACTGGGGACATCTCACGCCCAGGACTAGAGTTGACCGGTTATTTTAATTATTATTCCCATAATCGTTTACAGCTATTTGGCAGTAAAGAAATCAGTTTTGCGGAACGGATGATCCCAGAAGAGCGTTTGATCATTATGAGAAGATTATGTAGTGAAGATATGCCCGCATTTATTATTTCAAGAGGATTGCCGGCTCCGGAAGAAATGATCCAAGCAGCCAATGAAAATGGGATAGCTGTGCTGCGTTCGCCTATCTCAACGTCCCGGCTGCTAGGTGAATTATCTAGTTATTTAGATGGGCGCTTAGCCCCTCGAACAAGTGTCCACGGTGTGTTAGTCGATGTCTACGGATTAGGTGTACTAATTCAAGGGGACAGTGGGATAGGGAAAAGTGAAACGGCGTTGGAACTGATTAAGCGCGGACATCGATTGATCGCAGACGATCGAGTAGATGTCTATCAGCAAGATGAACTGACGGTAATCGGAGAACCTCCTAAAATCCTGGAACATCTGATTGAGATTCGAGGGATCGGTATCATAGATGTAATGAATCTTTTCGGTGCGAGTGCGGTACGAGGCTCTATGCAAGTCCAGTTAGCTGTTTATCTAGAAGCATGGGCGAAAGATAAGAAATACGACCGTCTGGGCTCTGAAGACACGACCGTTGAAATCGCGGAAGTGGGCATTCCACAAATAAAAATCCCTGTCAAAACAGGACGAAACGTTGCAATCATCATTGAAGTAGCCGCAATGAATTTCCGCGCACGTACAATGGGCTTTGACGCAACGAAAACATTTGAAGAAAGATTAAGTCGCTTGATTGAAGAAAACTCAGGCAATGACTAGCAAGGAGTGACAATATGTTAGCACAAATCAATCGAGTTGCTTTTGAGCTTGTAGGAATTCCTATCTACTGGTATGCATTGATTATCGTATCAGGAATCATTATTGCCATGTGGCTCAGCAGCAGAGAAGCTGTTCGGGTAGGATTAAAAGCAGATGACGTGACAGATTTTATGTTGTGGGGATTGCCGATTTCCATTATTGGTGCCCGCTTGTATTATGTTTTATTCGATCTTCCCCAATATATAGCTGATCCAATCCAGATATTCAATATCCGTTCAGGAGGATTAGCGATTTACGGGGGATTGATTGCAGGTGCAATCACACTGTACTTTTTTACCAAATATCATTTTATTTCTTTGTGGACCTTTTTAGATATCGCTGCACCAAGCGTATTATTGGCGCAGGCAATCGGACGATGGGGAAATTTCATGAACCACGAAGCGTATGGTCCAGACACGACACGAAGTTTCTTAGAAAGTCTGCATTTACCGCAATTCATCATTGATAACATGTATATCGAAGGAATCTATCGACAACCAACCTTTCTTTATGAATCACTTTGGAGTTTGATTGGATTTATTCTGCTTTTGGTTTTGCGGAAGAAACCACATCTTTTGAAAAAAGGAGAAGTCCTTTTATGTTATCTAATGTGGTATAGTTTCGGACGTTTCTTTATCGAAGGGTTACGCACAGACAGCCTTTACTTTTTAGGTGTGATCCGCATTTCTCAATTATTGTCTGCTGTTTTATTTGTCGGCACATTGATTCTGTTTATTTGGCGTAGAAAAAAAGGAAATTTACCGGATTATGACCGCTCATTAGGAAAAAATCAACAAATTATTTGATTTTTAGAGCGTTAAAAATGAAAAAAATTTCAGGAGTGGTAAAATGAATTATAGAGTAGCGGTTTTAGGACCAGGCTCTTGGGGGACTGCTTTAGCACAAGTCCTCGCTGAAAACGGACATGACGTTCGGATTTGGGGACATCGTGCTTCACAAGTAGAAGAAATCAACACCCAACACACCAATCAACGTTATTTACCAGATCATCATCTACCCGATTCCATCCGAGCATTCACCGATATGGAAGATGCAGTAAAAGATGCAGATGCGGTACTATTCGTTATCCCAACGAAAGCGATACGTTCTGTTGCAAAAGAACTAGTTGCCAAATTGAATACGAAGCCAGTGATCATCCACGCAAGTAAGGGATTAGAACAGGGAACGCATAAAAGAATCTCTGAAATCTTGTTAGAGGAAATCCCGACAGAAAAAAGAAAAGCTGTTGCTGTTCTTTCTGGGCCAAGCCATGCGGAAGAAGTAGCAAAGCATGACATTACGACGATCACAGCGGCAAGCACAGATGTAAAAGCAGCAAAATATGTACAAGAGCTGTTCATGAACCATTATTTTCGAATCTATACCAACCCTGATGTGATTGGTGTAGAGATGGGAGCAGCTTTGAAAAATATTATTGCCATTGGAGCTGGTGCTATTCACGGCTTAGGGTTTGGCGATAATGCAAAAGCGGCAATCATGACGCGCGGATTAGCTGAGATCAGCCGTTTAGGTGTAGCAATGGGTGCCAACCCACTGACCTTTATTGGCTTAAGCGGAGTAGGTGATCTAGTCGTTACTTGCACAAGTGTTCATTCCAGAAACTGGCGCGCAGGCAACTTGTTAGGACAAGGTCAGCCTCTAGAAGAGGTGCTAGCCAATATGGGAATGGTTGTTGAAGGTGTGAATACTACTCAAGCAGCGATGGAACTAGCCCAAATGATGGAAATCGAAATGCCCATCACTCAAACAATCTATGAAGTGCTGTATGAACAAAAAGAAATCAAAACAGCCGCAAAAGAAATCATGTTACGTGATGGGAAAAAAGAAAATGAATTCTCATTAACAATTTTTTGAAGGAGCGAATGTATATGAAAGTAAAAAAAGCAGTTATTCCAGCAGCAGGATTAGGAACAAGATTTTTACCAGCAACAAAGGCGATGGCAAAGGAAATGTTGCCAATCGTGGACAAACCAACGATCCAATTCATCGTTGAAGAAGCGTTGAAATCAGGAATCGAAGACATCTTGATCGTTACAGGAAAAGCTAAACGACCAATCGAAGATCACTTTGATTCAAATATCGAATTAGAAACAAACCTAAGTGAAAAAGGAAAAACCGAATTATTGAAATTAGTAGAAGAAACGACAGATGTCAATTTGCATTTCATCCGTCAATCTCATCCAAAGGGGTTAGGACACGCCGTTCTTCAAGCAAGAGCCTTTATTGGAAATGAACCGTTTGTCGTTATGCTAGGCGATGATATCATGGAAGACGAAGTACCATTGACACAGCAATTGATCGATGACTATGAGCGTACACACGCTTCTACGATTGCCGTTATGCAAGTTCCTCACGATGAAACTTCAAAATACGGAATCATCAACCCAGGGGAAGTACTGGAAGATGGGTTATACAATGTCAAAAACTTTGTTGAAAAACCAGATCCAAGCAAAGCACCAAGTGATTTAGCTATTATTGGGCGTTACTTATTGACTCCAGAAATCTTTGATGTATTATCAGAACAACAACCAGGTGCTGGAAATGAGATCCAACTAACTGACGCAATCGATACGTTGAATAAAACACAACGCGTATTTGCCCGTAAATTCACAGGTAAACGTTATGACGTTGGTGACAAATTTGGTTTTATGAAAACAAGTATTGAATATGGTCTGACACATCCAGAAGTAGGGGCACCTTTGCGTGAATACATCATGTCTTTAGGTAAAACATTAGAAGCAGAAGGAAGCAAGATCAATCATAATCCAAAAGGAATAACAGAAATCAAAGAAGAAAAGAAAAAATAATCTTTTTTTCTAACGAGCTTCAGCTGCTAATTGAATAAAAAGTAGTTGAAGCTCGTTTTTATTTGTTTAAAAAACACGAAAATGCTATCCTTATAGAAAAGAGAGACAAGAAGGGAGTTTGATCATGTCAGGAGGAGAAATTGCAGGATTGATCGCAGCAATCGCCTTTGCGATACTTGTCGTTTTCATCGTTCGCGTATTGTTGCAAGTTTCCAAAACTTTAGAAAAAGTAGACCAGACTGTCGCAGAAGCAAATACGACAATTGAGATCGTCACACAAGACGTAGATCTTTTATCTAGACAAGTAGAAGGCTTGCTAGTCAAAAGTAATGAGCTGCTCTTGGATATCAATGGAAAAGTCGCAACGATCGATCCATTGTTCACAGCAGTTGCTGATTTAAGTGAAAGTGTATCGGAACTTAATCATTCTAGTAAAAACATCGTGACGAAAGTCGGCGGAATCGGAAAAACGACAGCTAAAGCGACTGTTGCCGGAAAAGTCGGTGGAACAGCGATGAAATTTTTTAAAAACAAAAAACATACTGAAACGACAGGAGGAAAATAAGAATGGCTAAAAAAGGTGGATTTTTATTAGGTGCAGTAGTTGGAGGTACAGCCGCAGCAATCGCCGCATTATTGTTAGCACCCAAATCTGGTAAAGAACTTCGGGATGAATTGGCTGCTCAAGCAGATGATTTGATGGACATGGCTTCAGATTACACAGATATGGCAAAAGAAAAATCATCTGAGTTAACAGGTATTGCAAAAGAAAAAGCGCAAGATCTTTCTCAACAAGCAGGGGATCTAGCAGGCAATGTTAAGCAGAAGGTAAGTGAATCAGCAGAGGAAGCAGGAAGTGAATCAGATGATATCTTGTTAAACCTCAAAGAACAATCAGCTGATTTATCTAATCGTTTCAAAAAAACAGCAGAAGATCTGAAAAAGCCAGCAGACGAATTAGGTAGTATTGCTAAAGATACTTCAGAAGATATCATGATCGATGTAAAAGATGCTGCAGATAAAGCAGGAGAGACGGTCAATGAAGGAATGTCAGAAGCAAAACCAGTTGCAGATGACACAAAAGAAATGTTGAAAATGGCAAAAGAAGATGCAAAAGAAGCTAAAAAAGAAATGAAAGATACAATGACAGATTCGACTACCAATCACTAAGATTACTCATTTCTAGAATAAAAAAGGTGAGAGCGGACCAGCTCTCACCTTTTTTATTTTCATTACTCTAAAACAAGTAATTCTTTTGGTGTAGTCGTGAATGGCACACAACCATCACTTGTCACATACACACAATCTTCGATACGTACCCCTACTTTTTCAGGAATATAGATTCCTGGTTCAAGAGAGAAGCACATCCCTTCTTCAATCACTAAGTCGTTTCCTTCTACAAGAGAAGGGAATTCGTGGACGGTTGTTCCGATTCCGTGACCTAAACGGTGATTGAAATATTCGCCGTAGCCATAGCTGTTGATCACGTTTCGTGCGATTTGATCAAGTTCACCTGCTGTCACACCTGGGCGAACTGCCTCTTGTGCGGCAAGCTGTGCTTCAAGAGTGATGTTATAGATTTTTTCTTGGAATTCAGTTGGTTTTTGATAAGCAACTGTACGAGTAGCATCACTGCAATAGCCATTCCAAATAACGCCAAGATCGAATAACACTAGTTCATTTGGTGAAACCTTCGTGCTTCCTGGTGTACCATGAGGGCTTGCAGCATTTGCTCCTGCAAGGACTAATGTGTCGAAAGACATTTGTGAAACACCTTGTTTTTTTAATTGGTATTCGATTTCTGCGATAATTGCTTGTTCAGTTACGCCTTCTTTTACTGTTTTGAAGCCAATTTCAAAGGCAACATCGGCCCATTTACCAGCTTCGATCAGTTTGTCTTTTTCTTCTACCGTTTTGATCAGTTGCAGACGCTGGATAATAGAAGTTAGATCGGTGTAAGAATCTGTACCTGTCAAGATATCAGAGATAGCATCGAAGCGATCGACAGTCAGAGCATTCTTTTCAATACCTACATTACCAGGTTGCCCATAGCGTGCGCGAAGCTCTTTTCCGATGATCTCCCAAGGATTTTCGCTGTCTAAGTAGCCACGTACATCGTACGTCCAGCTGCTGTTTTGAGCATCTTCAACTTCCAGAGCAGGAGTGAAAAGGAAAGGATCTTGTTCCAGAGGGATAAAAAGAGCTAGTACACGCTCGTGAGGATCACTTTCATATCCGGAAAAGTAAGCGATGTGGCCAGGGTCGCTGATATAAGCCAATTCTACTTGGTGTTGTGCCATCCATTGACGTAGTTCATTGATTTTTACGTTATTCATTTAGCAACCTACTTTCTAAATTAATTTTGTATTCAATAATTGTACCACTGATTGATTAAAAGACCAACGTTCTTAAAACTGAAAAAAGTAAAAATTTTCATGAAAACAGAGATAAAACGGTTGCAATTGTTGAGATTATTTGATATCCTATTTTAGAAATGTAAGACGTATTTTCAGAAAACATATAAAATATGAATAGGAGAACACAAATGGAAAAGCAAACAATCACTATCTATGATGTAGCGAGAGAGGCAAATGTTTCGATGGCTACTGTTTCACGTGTCGTAAATGGCAATCCAAACGTCAAACCAGCAACAAGAAAAAAAGTCTTGGAAGTTATCGATCGCTTGGATTATCGTCCAAATGCAGTCGCACGTGGCTTGGCAAGTAAGAAAACAACAACAGTTGGGGTAATCATTCCTGATGTCAGCAATATGTTCTTTGCCTCTTTAGCACGTGGTATCGACGATGTGGCAACGATGTACAAATACAATATCATCTTAGCAAACTCAGATGGCAACGATCAAAAAGAAGTCAATGTATTGAATAATTTATTGGCTAAGCAAGTGGACGGCGTGATCTTTATGGGTCACCATATCACAGACGAAATCCGTGGAGAATTTTCACGTTCAAAAACGCCTGTTGTACTAGCTGGTTCCATTGATCCAGATGAACAAGTAGGTAGCGTAAACATTGATTATGTATCAGCAACAAAAGATGCAGTAAATAAATTAGCAAAAAGCGGCAATAAAAAAATCGCTTTTGTCAGCGGTGCGCTGATTGATCCTATCAATGGCCAAAACCGTTTGAAAGGCTATAAAGAAGCATTAAGCGAAAACAATCTACCATATAGCGAAGGATTAATCTTTGAGGCACAATACAACTTTAAAGATGGTCTGTCTCTAGTTGACCGGATCCATAATAGCGGTGCAACAGCTGTCTATGTTTCAGACGATGAATTAGCCATTGGTATCTTGGATGGTTTATTAGACCGTGGCGTAAAAGTACCAGAAGAATTCGAAATCATCACAAGCAACAATTCTTTACTGACAGAAGTAGCTCGTCCTCGTTTGACAAGTATCACACAACCATTATACGATTTAGGAGCGGTATCCATGCGCCTATTGACGAAAATGATGAATAAA
Source organism: Enterococcus sp. E5-162 (assembly GCF_035725965.1). NCBI lineage: Bacteria > Bacillati > Bacillota > Bacilli > Lactobacillales > Enterococcaceae > Enterococcus > Enterococcus sp. E5-162. The sequence continues at coordinate 63,882 of NZ_JAPRFV010000011.1, forward strand.
GAAGAAGTCGAAGAAAAAACGATTATCTTGCCTTATGGAATCGAAGAAAAAGGATCAACTAAATAATAAAAGATCAATCATTTAAAGGTTGTTCCCAAAGTGGTCAACTTCTGGAACAACCTTTATACGAGAAAAGGGGTTATGACAAAATTTTGTCATAACCCCTTTTTTTGTGACTTTAAAAAAAAGAGAGAATGGCGGAAACAAACCTTACGTCCATCGTATACGACACAATCTGTGCGTAGATGCTACATTTTGTTCACTACTATCAAAATTACTTTAAAATGAAAACGTGATAAAAAAGAAAGTAGAAAAGTAACTCTAAAAAATCCAAAAAAATCCAGGCTCGATTGCGTACTTATCTTAAAGGAGAAACAATCCATCATACATAACCCGAAAGGAGACTTCTATTTGCCTAAGAAAAGACGAAAGACCATAGTCATCATTTTGACCATTCTTACTATAGGAATCGGAGGAAAATTTTACATGGACAAAAGAGAAGCGCAAAAACAGCAAGATTTACTCGCAGTAGAAAAACAGTCCGTCAAAGTTCTGAAAAATACCTTTGCGGATATCAAGGAAGTGAAGGTAGAAGAATTTAAAAAAAACCCTGTTACCGGAAGTTATGGTGCACTTGTGACAATGACAAATAATGAAGGGAAATCTGTTTATTTTGATTATAGTTTTTGGAAGGAGAGAAATGAACTTGGTGGTTTTGGCATTGAGAACAGAGCGGTACAAAAGACAGGAGTCACTATAAAAAGAGTAAAAGTAATTTTTTCTAACGGACAGGAGGAGTTAGTATGACAATAAACGATAAGCATTACAATGATATTAGTGAGAAGGTTTATTGGCTAGATCCCAAATATCCCCGCTACAATGAGGGATACAAAAAGAACTCTGTTAAAGAATTTGCTGGTATGGAATTTCAAATCTTACAAATCAAAGACTCATTGGACGGCATGCAGGCGATGGTTGTAGCGCCAATCGTCCATAGCAAATTGGAGAAAAATTTCAAAAATAAAAAAATTCCTGCAAACTTTCGCGTACTTAAATAATGAAGGTATCAATACCGTACATAAAAAGAAAGGAGGCACGTTCTTGCCCCGGAAAATAAGAAAACTCAGCTTAGCCATTTTATTCATCATCATATTAGGGGTCGGAGGGAAAGTCTATATGGACAAAAGAGAAGTGCAAAGACAGAAAGATTTACTCGCAGTAGAAAAACAATCCGTCAAAGTTCTGAAAAATACTTTTGCGGATATCAAGGAAGTGAAGATTGAAAAATCTGCTCGAAATGAAATGACGGGTTCATACCGGATAGTTATTCTAATGACTAATAAACAAGATCAATCGATTTATTTTTCTTATAGTTTTTGGAAAGAAAGAAATGAGATAGGAAGTTACGGAATAGTTGATGAAAAAAAGCAAAAAGAAGGAAATACGCTCAATAAAGTTAAAGTAACTTACTCTAATGGAAATGAGGAAAGTATTTAATGATTACTGACAAACAATATAGTGAATTAAGTGATGCTGTTTACTGGCTAGATCCTAAACATAGAGACTATGTACCTGAAATGCAAGAAAATTTAAGTTTTAAAATTAACGGCACTATGTATAAAATCCTAAAAATCAAAAACTCCTTCGACGGCATGCAGGCGATGGCTGCGGCGCCAATCGTCCATAGCAAATTGGAGAAAAATTTCAAAAATAAAAAAATTCCTGCAAACTTTCGCGTATTTAAATAATAAAGGTATCAATACTTACATAAAAAGAAAGGAGGCACGTTCTTGTCTCGGAAAATAAGAAAACTCAGCTTAGCCATTTTATTAATCGTCATATTAGGGATCGGAGGGAAAGTCTATATGGACAAAAGAGAAGTGCAAAGACAGAAAGATTTACTCGCAGTAGAAAAACAGTCCGTCAAAGTTCTGAAAAATACCTTTGCGGATATCAAGGAAGTGAAAATCGAACAATTTGAGAAAAACGACATGACAGGAATCTATGAAGCATTGATAACGATGACCAATACAGAAGGAAAAGTCGTTTATTTTGATTATAGCTTTACAAAAGAAAGCAATGAGATAGATGGCTATGGTGTTGAAAATGAAGAAGTACAAAAAGAAGGGATTACGGTTGATGAGATTATAGTTATCTATACAGATGGAAGTGAGGAAAAAGTATGACAATTACTGATAAGCAGTATAAAGGAATAAGTAATAAAGTATATTGGCTAGATCCAAAACATCCTCAATATAGTAAAAGTTACAAAGAAGGCGCCATTAAAAACTTTGGAGAAACAAAATTCCAAATCCTAAAAATCAAAAACTCCTTCGACGGCATGCAGGCGATGGCTGTAGCGCCAATCGTCCATAGCAAATTGGAGAAAAATTTCAAAAATAAAAAAATTCCTGCAAACTTTCGCGTACTTAAATAATGAAGGTATCAATACCGTACATAAAAAGAAAGGAGGCACGTTCTTGCCCCGGAAAATAAGAAAATTCAGCTTAGCCATTTTGTTAATCGTCATATTAGGAATCGGAGGGAAAATCTATATGGACAAAAGAGAAGTGCAAAAACAGAAAGATTTACTCGCAGTAGAAAAACAGTCCGTCAAAGTTCTGAAAAATACCTTTGCGGATATCAAGGAAGTGAAGATTAACGAAGCAGGAAAAAATGAAAAAACTGGTTCTTACGGAATGCATATAACGCTAATAACTATTAATAACGAAACAGTATCTTTCTCGTATACGTTTTGGAAAGAGCAAAACAAAATCGGGAGTTATAGTATAGAAAATAGAAATATACAAAAAAAGGGAATCACTAAAGAAAAAGTAAAAGTTACTTATACAAATAAAGAGGAGGAACTAGTTTGACTATAACTGAAGAATTCTATCGGGAGTTAAGTGACAAGGTTTATTGGCTAGATCCTAAACATTCAAAATATGAGCCTGATTTAAAAATTAATAGTGAGTGGGATTTTGCGGGTGTTGAATTTAAAATCCTACAAATCAAAGACTCATTGGACGGCATGCAGGCGATGGTTGTAGCGCCAATCGTCCATAGCAAATTGGAGAAAAATTTCAAAAATAAAAAAATTCTTGCCAATTTTCGCGTACTTAAATAATAAAGGTATCAATACTTACATAAAAAGAAAGGAGGCACGTTCTTGCCCCGGAAAATAAGAAAATTCAGCTTAGCCATTTTGTTAATCGTCATATTAGGAATCGGAGGGAAAGTCTATATGGACAAAAGAGAAGTGCAAAGACAGAAAGATTTACTCGCAGTAGAAAAACAATCCGTCAAAGTTCTGAAAAATACCTTTGCGGATATCAAGGAAGTGAAGGTAGAAGAATTTAAAAAAAACCCTGTCACCGGAAGTTATGGGGCACTTGTGACAATGACAAATAATGAAGGGAAATCTGTTTATTTTGATTATTTTTTTTCAAAACAAATGAATGAAATTAGCAGTTATGGCGTAGAAAATGAAGAAATACAAAACGAAGGGGTTACTACTCCTAAAATAAGAGTTATTTATTCTAATGGAGAGGCGGAGGAAGTGTGACAGTAAAAGACGAAGAGTATAGATATATAAGTGAACATGTTTATTGGATAGATCCTAAACATCCACAATACAGCAAAACTTATAAGGAAGGGGGAATAAAAAAAATCGGCAATACAAAGTTCCAAATCCTAAAAATCAAAAACTCCTTCGACGGCATGCAGGCGATGGCTGTAGCGCCAATCAAGAACGGTAAAGTGGATATTTCTCAAGTAGTGATTGCTTTTGCAGGAACGAACTTAAGCGATTGGAAAGATTTGGAAACGGATGCAAGAAGTATTATGAATCTCTATGGGAATAGACCAGGAGCAAGTTTTTCTGAAAAAGCAACAACAAACAAGATTTTATCCGTTAGTGGATTGAAAACAGCGGGGCAAATCAATTCAGCGATTGCATTTGCTAATGAAGTAAAAAAGGAATATGGAGAAGCTGCTATTTCTACTACCGGCCATTCATTAGGTGGATTCTTAGCATTATATGTAGCAGCAGAGAAACAATGGAAAAATGTCGGCTTCAACGGGCCGGACCCGTATGATCTCTTATCACCAGAAGCAAAAAAATGGGTGGAAGAAAATCCCGGTATGCTCACCAATTACCGAAATCACGCCGATTTTATCGGTAATTTTGGTGGTAATGGCACAGGTGCTGAAGTTCGGATCAGTATGGAAACAGCATTCTTGAATCTGCTTGCTTCCCACAGTTTAACCTCTTGGAAGTTTGATGAAAATGGAAAGCTGATTATTCCTGAAAATGAAAACAATGTTAAAGCTCGAAAACAACAGAAAGAAAACCAAGCGACCCAGTTGTTTTCCTATCAGTTGCAAGAACTGAACAACATACGTAAAAAACTACGATTAAGTGGCGGCCGGCTGACAGTTAATGAACAAATTTACTTAGATGACACACAAGCTAGGTTAGTGGTGGAAAAGTTATCGGCAAAAATGAAAAGCGCTATGGAAGAAGTTATCCGCATCAATCAAAGAGGAATTTTTGAGCTAGAGAAAAAATGGCAAGAAGGCTTGCGGCAAGCACGTGTTGTCGCCCCTTCGTTGACTGAACAGGAAATCATAGAAGCATTAGCTAGTGTGGGCGCCACAAAAGAGAACTTAGTCGATTCTGCGAAAGAAGTCTATCTGCTACGAATCAATAAGGCAAGACGTATGGGGGAGGCCTTTGATACATTGGCGAAGGAGATCCAAGACAAAATCAATGAAATCGTGGCACGAGATCGAGAATTAGCACAGCAATTCAATTAAAGGAGAAGTAGATGAAACTAGAAGAATTGGAAAGAGATTATCGAAGTGAACGAAGACAATTAGAAGCTCAAGAAGATGAATTGATCCACTTTAAGAATCAAGGATTACGATTGATGGAGCAAGAGGAGCAGCGACTGTATCATGTATTAAAGAACTTAGCTTTAGATAATGAGCCTCTGTTTCAAGCAAGACGAAGTTATTCGAATTATCAGGAGCATTATCAACAAGCCCTACAAGTAGAACGACGAAAACTCTATCAGCAGCAAGATGAACTAGAACGTTCCTATCGTCAAAAAATCAGACAAATAACTATGGAGAAATCATCTTATGAATGAATTTTTAATGCAATTACTAAAAGAATTAGAGAAAAATCTACATCGATCAAATGTACGTTCAGTTGGTATGGGGATATCTCAGCAAATTTGGGCAGAAAAACGATTGACAGATCAAAACCACCAAATGACTGCAGAAGAAGCTGCTCAAGAATTTTCTAACCGACATGTACACTTGAAAGAATCAGTAAAAGGGCAATTTGCAGAAAAACTAACCGAATTATTCCAAAGACAAGAAAAGAAATTAAAACAGTTTCGTTAGTAAAGTTATATAGAAAAATTTTGTGAAAATGGTTTTTCACATTTTTACATAAATTTGTCTTAATATCGTAGATGTAAGCTTTTGAACACCATTTATTCGGAAAAAGGGAGCTGTGACAAGATTTTTGTCGCAGCTCCCTTTAATTCTGATTAATCTATTAGATCAATCATCTTTATCGTCTGATTCTTTGGTCTCTGGATTCGCTCTAGCATAAGCTGAAGCGGTGTTCCAGTAATCTGTATAGTTTTCATCAGTACCGCCAACGCCGAATTTAAAGGCGCTTTTCTTCGGACCATTTTTTGCCCAAAGTGACTCCACTGTTTTTCCTGGCGTTTGGATGGATTTTTTATTGACAGTAACTTTTCCAGCTGTTTGTCCTGTGAACCCAGATACTTTTTTCTTCATCACATCGGATGATAAGTCAAATTTCTCATCAGTGCCGAAAATCTCAGGGTTTGCTTGGTAAGCTTGATTGATTAGATTGGCAAGATAATTAGCCGAACGTATTCTTGCTTGGCTGTCCATTCCAGTATTGTCATCGTGTCCTGCCCAACTACTGATAGTGATAGATGGAGTTGAGACGATCAGCCATGAATCTCGGTATTCATTGGTAGAACCAGTTTTTCCGACCCAATCTGCATTTCCTAGATTTCCGTTTAAGCTTGAGATGACATCTTTGAATGGTGTAGTGATTTTTTCATTGATCACACTACGCATCATGTCATTCATGATCGATGCCGTTGCTTCGGAATAAATACGGACAGAATTACTTTCATGTTTATAAATCACATTACCTGCATTATCTGTGATGGAATCAATGATATAGCCTTCTTCGTAGACTCCACCATTTGCTAAGGCCTGGAATCCATTTGTCTGTTGAAGCGTCGTTACATCTACTGTCCCTAAAGGAGCCGATTCAACGCCCCAATTATCATTTGCTGGGTAGTTCATCTTCGCCAAGTAGTGCTCGTAAGCGTATTGTTTCGATCCACCGGAATTCAACACATCTTGATATAAGTGATAAGCTGGGATATTGTTGGACCATTCCAGTGACTCACGGACGGTTTGGAAGGTGTTCGACCCTTCATTGGTCGCATTGACGATTTTCTCACCAGCATTTTTTCCTTCTTGCCAAGTCGTTGCATAATCTGATACACGGGATTCTGATCCGACAAGTCCCATATCGATTGCAGGACCGTAAACAAGAACCGGTTTGATGGATGAACCAGCTTGACGTTCTGTATCAAAGGCGTGGTTATTTTGATTCTGGCTGTAATTCCGACCACCCACGAAGCCATAGATACGTCCGGTTCTGTTATCCATCAATACATTTCCAGTCTCCACTTGGCTACCAGCACCATCATCTAACATGTAGCCATAATTTTCTACGCCGGTTTGCAATGCAGCATAGATATCTTTATCGATCGTCGAATGGATCGTATATCCTTTGTTTTGGATCGTTTGCTGTGCTTTTTGATAATAAGCTTCACTGACCGATGAATCTGACATATCAGCATTATCTTTTTCTGCCAATTGTTGTGCAATAATCCTTGTTGCTTCGTTCATCACGGTATAATACAAGAATTCTCTGTCAGTCTGTTCCGCGATTTGTTGTGGGAGAAAGTCTTTTGTAAGATCATAGGCTTTCGCTTCTTCGTATTGTTCTTTCGTAATTTGTCCTTCACGGTACATACTGAATAAAACAAAATCTTTTCTGGCAAGACCGGCAGAAAGATCTTCTTTTAGCGCGCCTGTATTCGTGTATGGACTATACGTGATAGGGCTTTGAGGCAAACCAGCGATATAAGCAGCTTGCGGCAGAGTCACATCCTTTGCATCTACACCAAAGATTCCTCTAGCAGCTTCCTGGACTCCAGCAATATTTTGCCCCTTATTATTCCGACCAAATGGTGAGACATTCAAATACGTAGCAATGATCTCATCTTTTGAAAAGTGTTTTTCTACTTGTGCAGAAAGAACGATCTCGTTTGCTTTACGTTTGAATGTTGTTTCATCGGTTAGGATCTGTTGTTTGACTAATTGCTGTGTCAAAGTGGATCCTCCAGACGAGCCGATGCCAGTCGCTTCTGAAACTAGTGCTCGTAAAACAGCTTTAGGGACATAACCTTGGTGTTTATCGAAGTATTCATCTTCTGTACTGATAATCGCGGTTTTCAATAAAGGCGAAATCTTATCAGATGAAATAGTCGTCCGCATCAGATCTGTCTGGATTTTTGATATCTCTGTATTATCTGCATAAACAATCTTTGACGTTTCCGTAATGTTTCCTAGTTCTGTCTGCAGTTCTTTTTTAGTCGGCAATTGTGTGTCTTCGACAAGATAGGCAAAGTAGCCAGCACCTATTCCGATACCTAGAGCTGCGAACAACAAAAGAAGAACAGTAATAAAAACAGTCAATGATTGAAACACTCTAAAAATAATCTTAGGAACAAACCATTTTTCTTTTTTTCTTCTATTCTGTTTTTTTCGAGTATTTTTGCGTGGCAAAAGGGTCACCTCAACTAATGGTTTTATTTCGCTAATTATAGCAAATAATAGGACAAAAAAACAGACAAGGCTGTTTTTGACAGGAATTTCTTTTTCGAATGAGATAAAACGTGAGGAAATGATCTTTTTTATGAAAGAGTTCTTAAGCTTTTCTTTAGGGAAAGTTTCAGTTACTATGGAGAACAGGGCAAAGAAAAACAAACTATTTTCTTTGTACATCATCTTATCAATATATAGGAATTGTTCGAAACAATTGCCTTTCAAGGAGGAATCCATCCATGTTATTAGGCTCACACGTCAGCATGAGCGGAAAGAAAATGCTGTTAGGCGCGGCAGAAGAAGCAGCCAGTTACGGATCTTCGACCTTTATGATCTATACAGGCGCTCCTCAAAATACTAGAAGAAAAGCTATCGAAGAGATGAATATTGATGCCGGAAAAGCATTTATGGCAGAAAACGGACTAACAAATATCGTCGTTCATGCGCCTTATATCATTAATTTGGGAAATACGATCAAACCAGAAATGTTTCCATTTGCTGTACAATTTCTGAGAGAAGAGATTGTCCGTGCGGAAGCTTTAGGTGCTACTCAAATCACCCTTCACCCAGGCGCTCATGTAGGAGCAGGGGCAGAAGCTGGGATTGCTAGAATTATTGAGGGGTTGAATGAAGTTTTGACAAAAGAACAGACGGCACAGATCGCTTTGGAGACGATGGCAGGGAAAGGTACGGAAATCGGTCGAACATTTGAGGAATTAGCGCAAATCATCGATGGAGTAAAATTGAATGAAAAATTATCCGTTACTTTTGATACATGTCATACGAATGATGCCGGATATAATATAAAAGAAGATTTTTCAGGTGTAATGGAAGAGTTTGATAAGGTCATCGGATTAGATCGGCTTAAAGTACTGCATATCAATGATTCTAAAAATCCACAAGGTTCTCATAAAGATCGGCATGCCAATATCGGTTTTGGAACAATTGGATTTGACACATTGAACAAAATCGTCCATGATCCAATGTTTGACAACATTTCGAAAATATTAGAAACCCCATATGTCGGTAAAGATAAAAAGAAAGCTTACGCACCATATGGAAAAGAAATTTCCATGTTCAAAGCGCAAGCATTCGATCCCGAAGTGTTCCCTGAGTTATTAGCAGAAGAAGTCACACTTTAAGTTTTCTATCTGACAGCAACAAAAAAGGATTGGGCAGTCTGCCTTGTCCTTTTTTGTTTAAGAAACAAAGGAGTGCTTTTTGCATTCGTTTTCGACATGCTCCTTTCGCCCCCTCTTTTTAAATTCAGACAAACAGGGTATACTGATAGAAAAGTAAAAAACGAAAAGTGTCACAAACAAGTAGCAAAACGTGATTGAAAGGACGAAAAGATGCTGAACATTTTAAACCCCTTGATCGACCAACTAAAAAAGAAACATACATACTTTATTCTTGGCATAGCCGTATTATTTACAATTATTCGGTTGTATTTATATAGTAAAGCAATCTATGGAACAGATATGTCGGCGACCTATGATGATCAGCTGCTGATTCACTATGCTCAAAATATTTTGGATGGTAAATGGCTAGGGGAGTACACGACTACGACACTTTCAAAAGGGATCTCCTACAGCTTGTTTTTAGTACTTGCACATAAACTGCATCTTTCTTATGCAGTTTTATTCGGCATGTTCAGTATTCTTGCCAGTATATTGGTTGCACTAGCGTTTAAACCAATCGTGAAGAACAAGTATCTTCTTTTAAGTATCTATTTTTATTTTTTGTTTTCTCCGATTAGTTTTACACATGAATATTCCACTCGAACATATCGTAATGCTCTCGTGATCCCGACTGTTGAGATCATTATCGCTTGTTTACTAGCTATTTATTACCGCAAATATAATTCCAGCAAAAAATTGCTGCCGTGGTTTTTAGGGCTAGCTGTTTCTTTTCCTTTCTTTTGGTTCATTCGCGAAGATTCCATCTGGCTTCTTCCTTTTACTGTAGTCGCGTTAGGCATCAGTTTCGTTCAGATCTTGCTAGGACAAGACTTTTCTTTCAAAGAAGCAAAGAAGTTAAAAGAACGACCATTTCTCCTTTCGAAACAAGAATGGCTGAAACTTTCATTGTTTTTACTCCCTCTAGTCGGTTTCTCCATCGTCTATCAGTGGATCGAATATAAAAACGAGACAACATATGGTATTGCCGCCATCAATGACCGTTCGAGTGGCGAATTTGGACGTTTGATGAAACAACTGATCCGAATAGATGACGAAACAAACTTAAATAAAGAAAACAGTGAGATATGGGTCTCGCATGCTGCATTAAATAAAGCTTTAGACGCATCTCCTACATTTCATACTGTTTCTACTCGTATTGACGAATTGTATACGACTCATGCGTGGACCCAAGGCGGAAAAGTAAAAGAATTACCAGGAGATATCATTTTTTGGGCATTGCGAGATGTGGTAAGCGAATCTGGTTATTACCAAAACAATGCAAAAGAAACCAATGATTTTTGGAAAAAAGTCAATCAAGAATTAGAAGAAGCCTATCAAAAGGGAACTATCAAAAAGAAAAAAGAATTTTATCTGATGGGATCAGGGGATGGAAAGACGATGAATGATCTGCCAATCGTATTTGCTTTTCTGAAATCAGGATATGCCTATGCATGGCGATACAAAGATTTCCATCAAGGGGGGAATTATAGTTTCGGGACGCAAGAACAAGTCGAACAGGCACAAGAACTATTGAATCTTCCACTAATGGATAATTGGATCGATAGCAGTGATCCGAGAACACCTGATTTCCAGTTGACAAAAACAGCAAAAGTCGCGAATGTCATGATAAAAATTTACCAAGTTCTGGCCATTCCCGTGCTGATTGCTTCAATAGCAGGGATATTACTTATGATACTAGGAACCGTATTTGCAAAAGCTGATCGTGCCTATTATAGTTCCTCTTTGATTGTAGTCATCGGATTAATACTGACACAATTGGTTTTTCTTTTCGGTGTCTCGTGGTTTTGTTCTTATGCGCCAGAAAAAAAGGATTATTTTTTAAGTGTCTACACTGGCGCAGGCGTGCCATTAACGCAATTCATCGCAGTAACAAGCATGCTAGTTTTTAGTAAATTGAATCTGAAAAAAGCTTTATCTTCCAAATAAAAAGGGAACTGTGACAAAAGTCTTGTCGCAGTTCCTTTTTCCGAATAAACGGTGTTCAAAAGCTTGCATCTGCGGTAATAAGCTCAACCAAACGTAAAATATGAGGAACTATTTTTGTTTGGCTGTTCTTATTACTTGATGCAGGGCAGCTTTTTCACAACCTCTGATACACGGTGTTCCAGAAGTAACTTCTTCGGAAATAAGCCGAAATTTCACAAAAATTTGAAAAGCAATTTTCTTAAATTCCTTCTTATTTCTTGAAGCTGCCCACTTCTGTCACAACCTCCTTTGTGTAAAAGAATCAGTTTCTATTCGATTTCTTCTATCGTTTCTTGCAAACGCTGTTCATATTTTTTGTTTCCTTTATATAAATCACCAATCGTCCATGCCAACAGGAGAAGGACAAGAACAATGATTACATAGGCGATTTGATCAGCCAATGCTAGTTGAGCTGAGGTGGCTTGCTCGCCGAAGAAACTTTCGATTTGACCTGGTAATCCTCGTAAGTTCAAGTAAGTCAGACTAATCACAGAGAACCAGCCAAGAAGTTTTACAACAAATGAATTTTTGAATCGGCTCCCCATCTCCGCTTGGCTATTGGTCATCATCAGTAAAGGAATCATCGAGAATGGCAATGCAAAAGCCAGAAAAACTTGGGATTCATTCATCAAGTTATTCAAAGCGGTATGTTCTTCGATCGTTCCTTTTGTACTTGTAAACAAAACACAAATCAATACAGGAATCACAGAAAGCAATCGTGTGACTAGTCTTCTTAGCCAAATCGGGATACGCATATGGATGAATCCTTCCATGATGACTTGACCGGTCAACGTACCAGTAATAGTAGAGTTCTGGCCAGAAGCAAGAAGTGCTACAGCAAATAAAGTAGACAAGATACCAGATTTTGCTACAGCAATCAAGATACCATTGCTCATAGCTGATGGATCAGATAAAGCTTCATACAGACCAAAAAAGGAAGGATCTTGGACAGAACCGGTTTTGAATACAGCGACACCCATGATCAATAGCAGTGCATTGACTAAAAAAGCCATTGACAACTGGATATTAGAGTCCCAAGTAGAAAAGCGTACCGCTTGTGCTACATCTTCTTCGTCTTGGTGATCAATCTTCCGAGTTTGAGAAACTGCTGAATGAAGATATAAGTTATGCGGCATGACTGTTGCACCAATAATCCCTAACGCTCCAGTCAGCGGAGTTTCACCACCTATGACAGGTGAGTCTGAGAATGTATGACTGTTAGGGATAAAGCCAGCAAATAAACTGTGCCAATCAGGGTTAGACAAGCCAACTTGATAGACGAAAACGAATAAAATGACGAAAATCAAGCAGACAACCAAAGCTTCGATTTTACGAAACCCGACTTTTGTCAGCAATAAAAGGACGAAAACATCTAACACAGTGATAAATACGGCAATTACCAATGGAATATCAAAAAGTAAGTAGAGGGCGATTGCTGCACCAATGACTTCTGCGATGTCTGTTGCCATAATGGCTAATTCAGTCAAGATCCATAAAATGACACCCAATGTCTTACTTGTCCGTGCTCGGATTGCTTGGGCCAAATCCATTTGGGTCACGATTCCTAATTTTGCTGCCATATACTGTAAAAGCATAGCAATTAGACTAGACATCAAAATAACTGACATCAATAAATATTGGAAATTTTGTCCACCAGTGATCGAAGTGGACCAGTTACCTGGATCCATATAACCAACTGCTACTAATGCACCTGGTCCAGAGTAAGCAAGAAGTGTTTTAAAAAAACTTTTTCCCTTTGGTACATCCACTGTTCCATTTACTTCAGCTAAAGATAAACCATTTGTATGTTCAATAAGTCGATGCTTATGAAATTGTTTGTTGGATTGATTATTCAAGAAAAAACCACCTTTCCTATTTATCTACGATTACATTCTACACCTCAGAAAGAAAAAATTAAAGAAAAAGATTCGGTATGCCTAATTTTTTTTCGTGGCGTGTCTTGCTGGTTAATGAAAGAAATTTTGTTCTTCTCTAAAAAAACCACTATTTTTTGCATGAAACTAAAGAATACGCCTTTCTTTTTTCAATAAACTTTAGTAAAATAAATCATTGAGAGCAATTCGGAAATAGAAAGGAGAGATTTATATGGTATCAACAGGTATTGTCGTACTTATTGCTATTATTGCTTTGCTAATCGGCGCAGTAGGTGGCTTTTTCCTAGCGCGTAAATATATGAAAGACTATTTAGAAAAAAATCCTCCCGTTAATGAGGACATGTTGCGATCAATGATGATGTCAATGGGGCAAAAACCATCTGAGAAGAAAATTCGCCAGATGATGCAGCAAATGAAGAACCAAGGGAAAAAATAGGTTCTGACCCAAAGACTTTTTGCGGGCTGATTTTTTCAGTCCGTTTTTTATTTCGTAATTTGTTAGACTATTCAGACTATTCAGCAAAAAAGACAAGCACAGACAATCCTATGCTCTTGATAAAGACAAAGGAGGAGTAAAATGTCGATTTTTAGAAAATTAGGTTGGTTTTTTCGTCAGGAAAAGAAACATTATTTAATTGGGATTTTCTCCCTATTCGCAGTGGCCTTGGTACAGTTAGTTCCTCCAAAAGTGATTGGGATCATCATTGATGAGATCGCCGATAAGAATTTATCAATAAAGATCATTTCTTGGTGGATCTTACTATTGATCATTGCAGCTTTCTTACAATATCTTTTTCGTTATATCTGGCGGACGAATATTTGGGGAAGTGCAGCTCGGTTGGAGAAAGAACTTCGGCAGCAGCTATTCAAACATTTTACAGAAATGGACAATCTCTTTTACCAAAAATATCGGACTGGAGATTTGATGGCTCATGCAACGAATGATTTGAATGCAATCCAGAATGTAGCAGGAGCTGGAATCTTGACCTTTGCAGATTCAGTGATTACGGGCGGAACAACGATCATTGCGATGATTTTGTTTATTGATTGGCGCTTAACACTGATTGCGCTGATTCCTCTGCCTTTGCTAGCCGTTACTTCACGAGTGCTGGGGTCAAAACTCCACGATGCTTTTCGTGATTCGCAAGAAGCTTTTTCTAGTATCAATGATAAGACACAAGAAAGTATCACTGGGATCAAAGTCATTAAAACATTTGGACAAGAAAAAGAAGATCTCGCGGATTTTGAAGAAAAGATTGAAGATGCAATTATTAAAAACAAACGAGTCAATTTTTTAGACTCCTTATTTGATCCATTCATTACCTTGATTATCGGTCTGTCTTATGTTGCAACAATTATTTTAGGTGGAAAGTATGTCTTGGAAGGCACGATCTCGATCGGGCAGATGGTCTCATTTATTAGCTATATCGGTATGCTTGTTTGGCCGATGTTTGCGATTGGTCGATTGTTCAACGTATTGGAAAGAGGAAATGCTTCTTATGATCGCGTCAATGAACTTTTGCATGAAAAGACGCATATCGTGGAACAACTGGGTGCAGTGCAGACCCCGGCAAAAGGCGAGCTGAATGTAGCTATTTCCTCTTTTAACTATCCGAAAGAAGAATCACCAGCATTAGAACAAATCAAATTTGCGATCCAAGAAGGAGAAACATTAGGTATTGTTGGGAAAACTGGTGCGGGAAAAACGACAATCATCAAATTACTGATGCGTGAATACGATGATTATCAAGGGAAAATCCAATTTGGCGGACGTTCGATCAAAGAATATTCATTGAATGCTTTATTAGGATCAATCGGTTATGTGCCTCAGGATCACTTCCTGTTTTCGATGACCATTCGAGATAATATCCGTTTTTCTAATCCAAAACTTTCAGAAGAAGAAGTAGAGCATGCGGCTTCTTTAGCATTTATCAACAATGAAATCAAGGAATTGCCAAAAGGTTATGATACCTTAGTTGGAGAACGTGGAGTCTCTTTATCTGGCGGACAGAAACAAAGGATTTCGATTGCTCGAGCATTGATCAAAAATCCTGAATTGCTGATCTTAGATGATGCACTTTCTGCAGTAGATGCCAAAACAGAAGAAGCTATCTTGCATAATTTAAAAGAAATAAGAAAAGAGAAAACAACCATCATTGCAGCTCACCGTTTAAGCAGCGTGATGCATGCAAAAGAAATCATTGTTGTCGATCAAGGGAAAATCATTGAACGAGGAACCCACCACGAGCTGCTTGCATTAGGTGGCTGGTATGAACGAATGTGGGAAAAACAGCAATTAGAAGCGAAGATAGAAGGAGGCGAGGCCTGATGGATGAAAATTATCAATCGGAATGGACAAAATCGATTCCACTTAAAGAACAGAAGAAGATCATCAAACGACTGATGAAGTTCGCCAAACCTTTTAGAAGAACGTTCATCGTTGCTATCTTATTTGCGTTTGCCCTGTCTGTGATCAATGTCCTATTGCCAAGGATCATCCAAACTTTTATGGATGATCATCTGGCTAAACAGTCAGCTACGACACAAGTTATTTTGTTTTTTGCTGGTGTGTACTTGTTTGGAGTCATAGTCAAAAGTGTCATTTGGTTTTTCCAATGGTATTTGTATTCCATGGCTTCATTGAAGACCTATCAGTATGTTCGGGTAAGATTATTTGAAAAGCTGCATACACTAGGTATGCGTTATTTTGACCAGACACCGGCAGGATCGACCGTTTCTCGAGTGACGAATGACACAGAAACGCTATTTGAATTTTGGTATGTCTTTTTGATGGTATTGACTGGGATCTTTGCAGTCGTTTCTTCTTTCGTTGCCATGTTTCAAATCAATGGAGAAATTGCCTTGTGGACTTTGGTGTTCTTGCCGATTTTAGGAATCGTCATCTGGTATTACCAGAAATTCAGTTCTCGTATTTACCGAAATATGCGGGAAAAATTAAGTCAGCTGAACACGAAATTGAATGAATCGATTTCCGGCATGCGTATTATCCAGCAGTTTCGCCAAGAAGCTCGTTTAGCTAAAGAATTTGAACAAGTGAACAACGAGTATTTAGACACGCGCTATGCGATGATCAAAACGAATTCGATTCTGTTAAGTCCGATCATCAATTTTCTCTATGCATTGGCGATTGCGTTGGCGTTGACTTTGTTTGGGATCGATGCGTTGCATTCTCCCGTAGAAGTTGGACTGATCTATGCATTTACGACCTATGTCCAGGGATTTTTTAATCCAATGTCTCAAATGATGGACTTTTTGAGCACCTTTACAGATGGGATGGTTGCCGGTAGTCGTATTTTGAAAATCATGGATACAGAAGAATATGCACCGCAACAAAATCCTGGAGCAGATCAAGCGATTACTTCAGGTAAGATCGAGTTTCGCAATGTAAGCTTTTCTTATGATGGAGAGCACAATGTATTGAACAATATCTCTTTTGTCGCTAATCCGGGTGAGACCGTTGCATTAGTGGGGCACACCGGAAG
This sequence comes from Enterococcus sp. E5-162, assembly GCF_035725965.1. Taxonomy (NCBI): domain Bacteria; kingdom Bacillati; phylum Bacillota; class Bacilli; order Lactobacillales; family Enterococcaceae; genus Enterococcus; species Enterococcus sp. E5-162. The sequence continues at coordinate 80,406 of NZ_JAPRFV010000011.1, forward strand.
CGGAAAAAGCTCGATCATCAACGTATTGATGCGGTTTTACGAATTTTATGAAGGCCAAATCTTGATTGATGATCATGACATTCGAGAATATCCAATGGAAGAGTTACGTAAGAAAATGGGATTGGTCTTGCAAGATGCCTTCTTGTTTTATGGAGATATTGCAGGAAATATCCGGATGATGAATCCAGCTATCACAGACGAACAGATTCGCCATGCAGCTGAGTTTGTTCAAGCAAACAAGTTCATCGATGAATTACCAAAAGGATATCACTCAAAAGTGATCGAACACGGTGCCAGCTATTCTAGTGGACAACGACAGCTGATCACTTTTGCGCGAACAATCGTGACAGATCCTAAAATACTAGTATTGGATGAAGCAACAGCAAATATCGATACTGAAACCGAAGGATTGATCCAAGAAGGATTGGCAAAAATGCGACAAGGACGGACAACGTTTGCGATTGCCCATCGGCTGTCCACGATTCGGGATGCAGAATTGATTTTAGTTTTAGACAAAGGTCATATAGTAGAGCGTGGGAATCATGAAACACTTCTAGCGCAAAATGGTTTGTATGCAGATATGTACAAACTGCAAAGCAGTGGTGTGTAAAAAGAGGTTGTGACAGTAGCATAGTAGCATTTTGTCCTAAGCGCTAGAGTGAAAATAAAACAGAGCTTCCCAGATTCTTCATCTGTGAGCGTTAGTGGCGTAGTCACCCGATTTAAAAAAGACGACGACAGCTAGTCAAAAGTGCCTAATAGCCACTAAGAAAGCGTTGACAAAAGCGTTTGCTTTCGATAATATAAAGAAAACGATACAACTTGGATAGTGATTGCCTGATGCAAGCTAAACCTGATGAGTCTCCCATGGTTCCATGGACGGCTTTTTGGGTTTTTCTTTTTGTTTTGAATACAGCCCTATATATCATGGAAAGGAGCAAAACATGCTGATTGAGAAAGTACTGAATAACAACGTCGTAATAACCAGGGATGAAAGAAATCAGGAAATGATCGTGATGGGAAAAGGTTTGGCATTCAAAAAGAAAGTGGGTGACCCGATTTTTGACTCATGCATCGACAAAAAATTTCAGTTGACAAATGACGGGCTTTCACAACAGTTCCAAGAATTGGCACAAGCGATTCCTCTTGAGTACTTAGAAATTTCTTGTGAAATCATTGAATATACAAAAGAGGCTCTACAAGTCCAGTTGAATGATTCTGTGTATATTGCATTGACGGATCATTTGTATACGGCTATCGAACGTCACAAAATGGGAATATTTGTACCAAATGTATTGCTGTATGATATCAAACAACTATTTCCTAAAGAGTATGCCATCGGGAAAAAAACAGTGAAGAAAATCTCGGATAAATACCACATCAAGTTATCAGAAGATGAAGCCGGATTTATCGCATTGCATTTAGTCAATGCACAAGGCATTCAAAGCCAACAAAACAATACCTACCTGTTTACTATAACAATACAGGATATTCTAAATATCGTCCGCTATTACTATAAGATTACATTTGATGAAGATTCAGTCCATTTTTTTTCGATTCGTCACACACTTACGTTTTTTTCTGACACGCGTCCTAGATGGAGAAAAATCAGAAGTGGGAGAAGTTTCTGAGGAATTGTTTCAGGTTATTCAAAAAAAATATAAGGATACGTTTGGTTGCGTTGAGAAAATAGCAGACTTTTTAGCCGAGACGTTCAACTACCAGATGTCCACGGACGAAAAAATGTATTTAACGATCCATACTGCGCGTTTAGTGCATGAGAATCGTTGTAAATAAATAAAAAAAGGAGGATAAATTAACAAGAACGTATGAAATAAGGGTAGTGACATTCAGTTGGCTAAACCTTCCACTAATATATTGGAGGGAATAGAAATGGGAAAATACCAAGAATTAGCGAGAAAAATCGTAGAAAATGTCGGTGGGAAGGAAAATATCAATGGTTTGACACATTGTATCACAAGGCTTCGTTTCAAATTAAAAAACGAAGAAAAAGCAAATGATGAGATCTTGAAAAATATGGACGGTATTGTAACGGTAATGCGAGCGGGAGGGCAGTATCAAGTTGTCATCGGGAATCATGTGCCAGTCGTGTTTGAAGAGGTTATAAAAGCAGGAAACCTTACTTTTGATGAGGCTGTTTCAACAGAAAAAATGAGACCGTTTGATATGCTTATTGATGGAATATCGGGCTGTTTCCAACCATTCCTTGCTATCTTAGCTGCTGGCGGGATGATTCGTGGACTGACAGCATTCCTTGTCTTCTTAGGCGCGTTTGACCGCGGTTCTGGCACATTTGTTATGTTTGATAATATCGGTGATTCTGTATTCCAATTTATGCCTGTTATTATCGGTTTAACAGCTGCCCGTAAATTTAAAGTAAATGAATTCGTAGGGATGTTGCTTGGCGCAGCATTAATGAATCCTAGCTTGTCGCTGGAAGCTTTGAGTGGTGCAGCAGAAGCACCACTAACGACCATATTTTCTGGCACTATTTTTGAAGCACCTATTTATCAAACAGTATTCGGCATTCCCTGGATTGCGCGTAACTACGCTTCTTCTGTCATTCCCATTATCTTTATTGTGTTGTTAGCTAGCCAAATTCAGAAACCAATTAAAAAGTTAGTACCTGAGATGATCGCGAATTTCTTCGTTCCATTCTTCACCGTTCTTATTACAATGCCTTTAGGTTTTTTACTCGTTGGACCAGTATTCACATTCGCAACTGATATTTTAATGGCTGGATTTGAAACACTTTTAGCACTTTCGCCAGTTATTTATGGAGCAATCGTAGGCTTCTTCTGGCAAATTCTGGTGATGTTTGGTCTCCATTGGGCAATCGTACCAATGGGATTGATGCAATTTTCTGTGAATGGTTGGCAAAATATTATGACACCTGTTGCAGTAGTGTCTTTTGGACAAACTGCAGCACTTACCGCACTCTACTTTAAGCTTAGAAATCCAAAAGACAAAGCAATTGCAATACCAGCCATTGTTTCTGGTATTGTGGGGATTACAGAGCCAGCTATTTATGGGTTTACATTACCACGTAAAAAAATATTTATTTTTACCTGTGTCGGTGGTGCGTTAGGGGGCGCGTATAGTGGGTTAATGAATTTAACTTCTTGGAATCAAGGTGGACTAGGCATCTTTACAATTCCCAACTATATTAGACCAGATGGTGATTTAACAGATGTGATTAATGTATTGATTGGGATCGCCATTGCGATGGTGGTATCCTTTGCGCTGACTTTTTTCTTTTGGAAGGAGGAAGCAGGTGAAACAGATGACAGACAGAAAAGATCAGGTAAAGAAATTGTAAAAACACCGATACAAGGACAAATCGCTCCACTGAAAGCAGCAAAGGATGCAGCTTTTGCACAAGGAACACTAGGTCGAGGAATCTTGATCTACCCTGAAAAAGGAGAAGTACGTGCCCCTTTTGACGGAACAGTCATGACCCTGTTCCCCACGAAACATGCAATCGGAATGGTTTCTGAAACAGGTCTGGAATTGCTGATTCATGTCGGATTGGATACTGTTCAGTTGGAAGGGAAATATTTTGAAAGCTTGGTGCAGCAAGGAGAAAGAGTGAAACAAGGTGATCTGTTGCTCCGCTTCGACAAAAAGAAAATCGAAAAGGAAGGATACAGTTTAGAAACATCTGTAATCGTCACCAATTACATGGATTATTTGGATATTTTGGAAAATCAAGGGGAGACGGTCGGGCCAGACGATGCACTTATCACCGCACTGACCTGAACGGTTAGGTGAAAGAATGGAATAGACTTAACTATTCTTTTTAGTCCACTTCTTTATTTTCAAAATTGAAAGGCTCTTTCATGATGGCTGAGCTGATAGGGCGTTTATCAAATTTTTGTCCTACAGAAATTAGATGGACTAAATTCTGTTGATAATTTTCTGCAAAAACACAACTATATAACACGTCTAGAAGATAACAAATCGATGTATTGATCGTAAAATTACCAATTTTTGAATACAGTCGTTCGCGTGTCGTAAGTCGCAAAGCGGCTGTACTCATTGAGGATAGCGTTGAATCACCGATACTGGTCAACGCTAAAATTGGAACATGATTTTGTTTCAATATTTCTGCGGTACGAAGGATCACATTGTTTTCACCCGTATAAGAAATCAGAATCCCGCACATATCACTCGTGCAATTGTACGCTTCATAGAACGATTCACCAAAAGTGGTGACAATCGTGACATCCATTTTGATGCGCTTCATTTTCAGCATGAAATCTTGAGAAATCAAAGTATTCGAGTTACTGGCGAAAATCACGATTTTTTTTGCTTGAAGCATTAGTTGTTTGGCTTTTTGCAGTTGGTCATGATGAATGAGAGAAAGTGTATCTTGAATCGTCATCTGTTCTAAAGAAGCCATTTTATTTGCGATCGTCATAATACCGTCTGTGGTGGAAAAAGGAAGATTCGCATCTACGTCTTGAAAATTCCCTTCAAGATAGGCTGTTTCAGCTAAAAAAGCATTACGAAAACTGACCCAGCCATCAAAACCCATTTTTTTTGCTACACGGATGAGTGTGGACGGGTGGACATAACATCGCTCAGCAATCTCTTGGATGGTCATTTCGCCAAGTGCTGGAGAATCGCTTAAGAGAAACTGAATCACTTCATTTTCTGAAGGAGAAAAGGAGATTTCTTTGATTTTTTCACGTAATAACATGTAGATACCTTCTTCTAGTTTTTTTACGTAAATTATAACTTTTTTGAAAATGATTTGTAAACGGATTTATGTTATATAGCTTAATAAAGTCATTTTTTGACAAGATATTTACAAAAATCCAGTAGAAAACACTAACTTTTGTAAATGTTACTGGAAAGAAACGAATTTCTATTGTTTGTTTTGTTTACAAAAAAGATAATAAAAGTGTAAAAAGCAAAGGAGTGAGAACATGGCAAAAGGAATCAAAATCGCTACGATTGGTGGAGGCAGCAGTTACACCCCCGAGTTGATGGAAGGATTTATCAAAAGATATGAGGAATTACCGATACGAGAAATCTGGCTCGTAGATGTAGAAGAAGGAAAAGAAAAGCTTGAGATCGTCAGTCAGATGTCTCAGCGTATGTGGGATGCTTCTCCGTATGAAGTCAAGATCTATGCAACTTTGGATCGGGAAGAAGCATTGAAAGATGCGGATTTTGTTACGACTCAGTTTCGTGTCGGTCAATTAGATGCACGAATCAAAGACGAGCGGATCCCTAGTTATTATGGGATGATTGGGCAAGAAACAAATGGTGCTGGCGGGATATTCAAAGCTTTTCGTACCGTTCCAGTGGTTTTGGCAATCGTTGAAGACATGAAGCGTTTATGTCCAAATGCTTGGCTGATCAATTTCGCGAACCCAAGCGGGATGGTGACAGAAGCAGTTATCAGATATGGCAAATGGGATAAAGTGATCGGATTATGCAATGTGCCAGTAATGGCGACGATGACAGAACCAGCAATGCTTGGCAAGAAAAAAGAAGAGCTGATCTACAAGTTTGCCGGTCTAAATCACTTCCATTGGCACAAAGTAGCAGATAATAAAGGAAATGACCGCACAGCAGATTTGATTGATCGTTTATACGATGAAGACAATGGATTGCCGAAAAATATCTTTGACATCCCGTTTTTCAAAGAACAATTAAAACAAATGAACATGATCCCTTGTGGCTACCACCGCTATTACTACCGTGAAGAAGAAATGTTGGAACATGCTTTAGAAGAATATCAAACGATTGGTACAAGAGCGCAACAAGTGAAAGAAACAGAAGCAGAGCTGTTTGAATTATACAAAGATCCAGAATTGGATCATAAACCTGAACAATTGAAAAAACGAGGTGGTGCTTATTATTCAGATGCTGCCTGTGAAACGATTGCTTCGATCTATGGAAATAAAGAAACACAGATCGTGGTGTCTACAAAGAATGATGGAACTGTTCCTGATCTGCCGGCAGATTGTGTAGTAGAAGTCACTGCCTATGTTGGCGCACAAGGCGCACGAAATGTAGCGTTTGGTTCCCTTCCTGCTGCTGAAAGAGGCTGGTTGCAAGTAATGAAGAATATGGAATTGCTGACGATCGAAGCAGCCGTGACTGGTGATTATGGAACAGCTTTACAAGCGTTTACGATCAATCCGCTTATACGATCAGGAAAGACAGCAAAACGGATCATGGATGAGTTGTTTATTGCACATCAGCAGTATTTACCGCAATTCAAGGAAACAATCAGCCGGTTAAAAGCAGAAGGAATCGAAGTCCAAGATGAACTGGCAAGAGAATTGTCAAGCAATACACATGTAATGGAGGAAGTATGATGGGATTCAGAAAAGATTTTTTATGGGGCGGTGCTACAGCAGCCAATCAATGCGAGGGTGGTTATGATGAAGGCGGACGTGGGTTAGCGAACGTAGATGTTGTGCCAATCGGAGAAGACCGTTTTCCTGTCATTACTGGAAAAAAGAAAATGTTTGAATTTGATAAAGATCATTTTTATCCAGCAAAAATTGCGATCGATATGTATCATCATTATAAGGAAGATATTGCTTTGTTTGCAGAAATGGGGTTCAAGACTTATCGGATGTCCATTGCTTGGAGTCGTATTTTTCCAATGGGCGATGAAAATGAGCCAAATGAATCTGGTTTGAAATTTTATGAGGATGTCTTTAAAGAATGTCAAAAGTACGGGATCGAGCCGCTTGTGACGATTACACATTTTGATTGTCCGATGCATTTGATCAAAGAATATGGTGCGTGGCGTTCTAGAGAACTCGTTGGTTTTTATGAAAATCTGTGCCGAGTCATCTTCAATCGCTATAAAGGACTTGTCAAATATTGGTTGACATTCAATGAGATCAATATGATCCTTCATGCACCATTCATGGGCGCAGGGCTGTATTTTGAAGAAGGAGAAAATGAAGAACAAATCAAATATCAAGCGGCACATCATGAGTTGGTTGCAAGTGCCATCGCAACGAAGATCGCTCATGAAGTAGATCCGGAGAACAAAGTAGGCTGTATGCTGGCAGCAGGAGCATATTATCCATACACTTGCAATCCTGAAGATGTTTGGGCTTCTAGAAAGTCAGATCGAGAAAATTATTTCTTCATTGATGTCCAGTCACGAGGAGAATATCCCGCTTATGCATTGAAAGAAATGGAACGAAATGGCATTCAGATCAAAATAGAACCTGGGGATGCCGCATTGCTGAAAGAACATACTGTTGATTTTATCTCCTTTTCTTATTATTCTTCTCGAGTTTCGACTACTGACAACGAACTCTTGGAACAGACTGCAGGAAATATCTTTGCTTCTGTCAAAAATCCATATCTGGAAGCAAGTGAATGGGGTTGGCAAATTGATCCATTAGGCTTGAGAATAACGATGAATGATATTTATGATCGTTATCAAAAACCACTATTTATTGTAGAAAACGGCTTAGGTGCAGTCGATACGCCCGATGAGAATGGTTATGTGGAAGATGATTATCGAATCGACTATCTGGCAGCACATATCCAGGCAATGAAAGATGCAGTAGAATTAGATGGAGTCGATCTATTAGGCTATACGACTTGGGGATGTATTGATTTAGTATCAGCTGGTACAGGTGAGATGAAGAAAAGGTACGGATTCATTTATGTCGATCGTGACAACGAAGGAAATGGCACATTAGCCCGTTCGAAGAAGAAATCATTCAACTGGTATAAAAAAGTAATTGATTCAAATGGAGAAAATCTTTCGAACGATTGATCAATGATTTATAAAAGTCTATTGTTTTTCAGCGGATTTTTCGAGTATAATAAAGCTATTCGAGAAACGCAAGCAGAACAATAGACTTTTTTTCGCATTGGCTGTAAAGTATGCTTACTTGATTAAGTAAAGGAGAATCTACATATGTATGATGTAATCGTTATTGGCGCAGGGCCTGCTGGGATGACTGCTGCTTTATATGCTTCACGTTCAAACTTATCCGTATTGATGATCGAACAAGGCGCTCCTGGCGGCCAAATGAACAATACGGCAGAAATCGAAAACTATCCTGGTTTCGATTCAATCATGGGTCCTGATCTAGCTTATAAGATGTATGAAGGTGTTTCAAGATTTGGGACAGAAAATGCTTATGGAATCGTGCAAGATATCAAGGATCACGGCAGCCACAAAGAAGTTATTTGTGAAGATAAAACTTACGAAGGAAAAACAGTCATTATCGCAACAGGCTGTATCCACCGTAAATTAGGCGTACCTGGCGAGGAAGAATTTGCTGGACGTGGAGTTTCTTACTGTGCAGTTTGTGATGGTGCATTTTTCCGTAACAAACGTCTAGTAGTGATCGGAGGAGGAGACTCAGCAGTAGAAGAAGCCATCTATTTGACACAATTTGCTTCTGAAGTAGTCATCGTCCACCGTAGAGATGAATTACGTGCACAAAAGATCATCCAAGACCGTGCATTTGCGAATGAAAAAATTTCCTTTATGTGGGATACAGTCGTTGATGAAATCATTGGGAATGAAATGGTAGTGACAGGTGTGAAAGCACGTAATGTCAAAACTGGCAATGAGTTTGATTTGGCAGCAGACGGAGTATTCATCTATGTTGGATTGGATCCATTAACTGCACCATTTAGAGAAGCTGGGTTGACGAACGAAGCCGGCTGGATTCCAACAGACAACGAAATGAAGACGAATATACCAGGCGTTTTTGCCATCGGAGATGTTCGTGAAAAAGATTTGCGACAAATCACTACTGCTGTTGGTGATGGTGGGATCGCTGGACAACAAGTGTATAAATACTTGGAATCTTTAGAAGAAACAACTGCATAAGTTTAAAAAGAGTGAAAGAACGGTTTCAATTGTTCTTTTACTCTTTTTTTTGCGTGAAATCTACTGAATCCGATTTATGCGAATACTTGTAACCGTGCTTGATAAAAGAATCTTTTCTTGATTTAAGCGTTTTTTGGTCCTCATACTTTCATATCTAATAAGTGAATGCTATACTTATTAAGAACCATATTTCAGAAAGAGGTGTTATTTTCATGTCTTGGGAACAAGTGTATGAACAATGGGTACATGAAGAAAATTTAGAAGAAAACTTAAAAAAACAATTAAATGATCTGGGTGAAGATCCTGAAAAACTTGAAGATGCTTTTTATGCACCGTTGGAATTCGGTACTGCAGGCATGCGGGGAATCTTAGGACCTGGGATCAATCGAATGAACATCTATACGGTAAGACAAGCAACAGAAGGACTTGCACGTTTCATGGATACACAAGGTGAAGAAACAAAACGCCGAGGTGTCGCTATCGCTTATGACTCACGCCATCAATCACCAGAATTTGCCATGGAAGCAGCCAAAACATTAGCTCATCACAATATCCCATCTTATGTATTCGAAAGTCTACGTCCAACACCAGAGCTTTCTTTTGCAGTCCGTCATTTGAAGACGTTTGCGGGAATCATGGTAACCGCATCCCACAATCCAGCAGCTTACAACGGATATAAAGTCTACGGAGAAGATGGGGGACAAATGCCTCCTGCAGACGCAGATGCATTGACGAAATATGTCCGTGAAGTCAGCAATCCGTTAAAAGTTGAAGTATTATCTGACGACGAAGCTGAACATAGCGGATTGATCACGATCATCGGAGAAGAAGTGGATGCCGCTTATCTAGAAGAAATCAAAGCAGTAACGATTGATCATGAATTGGTGGAAACAATGGGGAAAGATTTGAAGCTTGTGTACACACCACTTCACGGAACAGGAAAAATGTTGGGCGAACGTGCGTTGAAACAAGCTGGATTCGAACAATTCGTACTAGTTCCAGAACAAGCTGTCGCAGACCCAGATTTCACTACAGTCAAATCACCAAATCCAGAAGAACACTCTGCTTTTGAGTATGCGATACGACTTGGCGAGAAAGAAGGCGCTGATTTGCTGATTGCAACAGATCCTGATGCAGACCGTTTAGGTGCAGCCGTTCGTTTGCCAAATGGCTCCTATGAAGTTTTGACCGGAAACCAAATCGGAGCACTGTTTGCTCAATATATTTTGGAAGCACACCAATCGCGAGGCACTTTACCTGAAAACGCAGCGGTATTGAAATCGATCGTTTCTAGCGAATTACCTACAGCAATTGCGGAACACTATGGGGCTACCATGTTCAATGTATTGACAGGATTCAAATTCATTGCTGAAAAAATTCAACAATTTGAAGAAGATCATTCCCATACTTTTATGTTCGGATTCGAAGAAAGTTACGGTTATTTAGTTAAACCTTTCGTTCGCGACAAAGACGCGATCCAAGCATTGCTCTTATTAGCAGAAGTAGCAGCTTACTATAAAAAACAAGGCAAAACGTTGTATGACGGCTTGCAAACGATTTTTGAAACCTATGGCTACTACGCAGAAAAAACGATTTCTGTGACAATGAGCGGACAAGAAGGCTCTGCAAAAATCTCTGCTTTGATGGAAAAATTCCGTGAAGAAGCACCAACAGAATTTGCCGGAGCAAAAGTCATCCAAACAGAAGACTTCAAAGAGTTGACGAGAACAAACCGTGAAGGAAATGTAGAAAAACTAACGACACCGCCATCTGATGTATTGAAGTATACGCTGGAAGAAAATGGCTGGATCGCTATCCGTCCTTCAGGAACTGAGCCGAAAATCAAGTTTTATATCGGTGTAAAAGGAAACTCTTCAGAAGACGCAGCTGAAAAAGTAGCCGCTTATGAAGCGATTATCCAAAAGATGACAGAAGAATAAAAAAACTTGAGACTGATGGAAAAAGTGGTAAACTTTAGAAGTCAGTCTTTTTTCAAGTTGGAGGTGAATGGATTGCCAGACACGCAAAAAACAAAAGTAGAGAAAGTCAGCCAACTATTCAAAATGTTGAGTGACCCCACTCGTCTCAAAATTCTGCTGTATCTGAAAGACGGGGAACAAAATGTGACAGCAATCACCCAAGCAGTAGAAATGGAACAATCTGCTGTATCGCATCAACTGCGTTTATTAAGAGAAAACCATGTCGTCAAGTCCCATCGTGAGGGAAAAGCGATTTTGTATAGTCTTGATGATTCTCACGTACTGGATATTTTGAACCAGACACTCAAACATGTGGAACATCAATAACGATAGGTGCAAATAGAGACAAACTGGACTGTGTCAACGAATCTTCCTCGCTGACACAGTCCAGTTTTTTTAAAGAAAAATTGTTAGTCTGTTTCTTCGGTGGTTTCAGTTCCATAATAACTATGATCTTCTAGGTCTAAAGCATTCAAAATAAGTGAAGCCGTTTCTTCGATAGATAAAGAAGCGACATTGATTACTACGCAGCCCAATTTTTCATAAAGATCATTCGCAAAATCGAGTTCAGCTCGTATTTTTTCGATATCGGAATAAGCAGTATCAGGATTTAATCCGTAAGAGCGCATCCGTTCTTTACGGATATTGTTTAAAATATCTGGGTTATTCGTCAGTCCCACGATTTTTTTAGGATCGATCTCCCAAAGCTGTTTGGGAATATGTGCTTGTGGGATCAAAGGTAGATTGGCAACCTTTAAATTTTTGTTAGCTAAAAACAAGCTCAAAGGCGTTTTGGAAGTTCTGGATACGCCTAGCAAAACGACATCTGCTTCTAGAAACCCACGAGGATCTTTCCCGTCATCGTATTTTACAGCAAATTCCATTGCTTTGATCCGTTTGAAATAGTTCTCATTCAATAAATGAAGGGCGCCAGGTTGCCGAATGGGCTTGATACCAGTTAAGCGCTCGATTTCTGATATCGGCGGAGTCATCACATCAAAACTAAATAATTGATGTTCTTCACAAAAAGAACGCGTCATCTCGATCAATTCTTGATTGATCAATGTGTGCAGGACAAGGGCTTTTTCTTTTAGTGCATCTTGCAGTGCCTGCATCAATGTTTTCTCATCTGTCACAAATGTTCTGCGGAATAAATTGAACTCAACGGTAGGATATTGGGCCATAGTGGCTTGCGCTAATTTTGTCGCAGTTTCTCCAGCAGAGTCAGAGATGACAAAAAAAGTAACGATTTCTGTAGAATCGGAAGACATGGATAAAACCTCACTTGCATTTTTTTTATGTTTATTATACCATACTCTAGAATGTGTACTTCGTAATCATTTTGATTTGGAGGAATAAGTCATGAAAAAACAGACATTGATTGAACAATCACTAGAAACATTGAAAAATAACGGTTTTAAATATACTAAAAAAAGAGAAGCATTGTTAACTTATTTAGTGAAGCGCAATCGCTACGTATCCGCTAAAGAAGTTTTTGACTATATGAATCAGGAATTCAAAGGAGTAAGTTACGATACGATTTATCGAAATCTCCATGATTTTGCAGAAATCGATTTACTGGAAGAAACCGATTTAAATGGAGAGATGAAGTTTCGTTTTCATTGCTGTCAAGGGGAAATCGGCCATCACCATCACTTTATCTGTACGGTGTGCGGAACAACGAAAGAAATCCATATGTGTCCAATGAATTATTTCGAAGAACAGCTCGGTGGATGTACGATCGAAGGGCATAGATTCGAGATTTTCGGAAGATGTGAAAATTGTCAATAAGGATTTAAATAAAATAACATTTGATAATTTTAAAAAAAAGCAAGATTTCCTTGACGGTCAAAACAGCATTAGATATAATATTTACAGGACAGTCTTGTTTTTTGAGATATATTTCAATAACAATTACGGTTACTTTTTAAGCTCGGAGGGAGGGAATTAACATGTCAAAAACAGTCGTTCGCAAAAACGAATCACTTGACGATGCTCTTCGTCGCTTCAAACGTTCCGTGTCAAAAGCGGGTACTTTACAAGAATCTCGTAAACGTGAATTCTACGAAAAACCAAGTGTAAGACGCAAGAAAAAATCTGAAGCAGCTAGAAAACGCAAAAAATTCTAGTTCTGTGATGAATTGGAGTTGGTAGTGTGTCACTACTAAGTAGATTAAACGATGACATGAAAACAGCGATGAAAGCGAAAGATAAGGAATCTTTACAAGTCATCCGAATGATCAAGTCATCTATACAAAACGAGCAGATTAAAGAAGGTCACGACTTGACAGAAGAAGAAGAATTAACGGTGTTGTCTCGCGAAATGAAACAGCGACGTGATTCTTTGCATGAGTTTGAAGAAGCAGGACGTGACGATTTAGCTGAAAAAGTAAAAAGTGAAATTGTGATAGTCGAAAAATACATGCCGGAACAACTTTCCGACGAAGAAATTCGACAACTTGTTCAAGAAGCAATCACACAAACTGGTGCTTCATCAATGAAAGAATTTGGCAAAGTCATGGGTGCGATCATGCCTAAAGTCAAAGGAAAAGCAGATGGAAACCAAGTAAATGCCATTGTGAAAGAACTATTACAATCTTAATTTTATCATTTAAACTGCGGACAATCATTGTCCGCAGTTTTTTTGTGCGCGTAAAAAAGAAATCTAAAAAATAGCTAGACGAAAGAATAGGATTCTTTCATCTAGCTGGTTTTTTCCTGTTTAATATTTCTTATGTTAAATTGTGTTTGATTTGGTTATTCTTCTGGTAGTTCATTTGCTTCTTGTTTATACCCTGATAGGCGATAGGCGTAATAAAACAGTAGGCTGCCAGCGTAACCAAGTAACGTTGGGACCATCCAGCCAAGTCCTAATGCAGCAAAAGGAACGTGATGATGATAAAATTCGAGCATGCTTGCTACAACTCTTTGTTGACTCACTAAAGCAGGCGAATTTGCCAGCATATCCAATACGGCAGGAACAGCAGCAAACAACATCGTTACTTGATAGACAAATGGTGTCTTTTGGAAAAATTTTGCTGTTAAGGAAAGCAAGATCAACGCAAGCGACAATGGATACAAAAGCATCAATACTGGTAAAGACCATTGGATGATATTGTCTAAACCAGCATTTGCAACGACAAAAGAGACGAAAGTCGTTAACCGCAGCCATGTCATATAACTGACTTTAGGGAACAGTTTATGGAAATCTTGCGCAAAAGAAACAACGAGTCCCATAGCGGTAGTGAAGACACCTAATGTGACCATCACTCCTAAGAAGCTAGCGCCGAAGTTACCTAAATAAAAATTAGTGATCTGAGAAAGTGCAGTTCCGCCATTTTCTGATAAAGACATCTTATTCAAACTCATCGCACCGAGAAGAACAAGTCCAAAATAGATCATGACTTCTAGCGCAACGCTCAGGCTACCAGCTTTTGCCGTTAATTCTGTGACTTTTTTATCTTTGAAACCAAGGTCACGGACTGCATGGACAAAAGTGACACTTAAGGCAAGCAAAGCTACTGCATCAACCGTGTTATAACCTTCTAGGACACCATTTGTTAAAGCGTTTGTTTGATAAGTATCTGCAGCAGATTGATTTAGATTTCCCATTGGATGGAATAAAGAAACGACAAAAATGATTGCTAATAATGCAAGAAACAAGGAGTTTAGATACTTTCCGACGTATTTGACCAACCGTGTTGGATGGACAGTAAGGAAATAAGCAAGTAAAAAGAAAAGAGCAGAGAATAAAAACATACCTAATGAATTATATTTTTCAGGCAAAAATGGTTTAGCAGCCATTTCAAAAGCAGTAGCAGCTGTCCGTGGTGTACCGAAAAATGGTCCGATCGTCAAATGAACAAGGATTAAGAACAAGGCAGCATACCATTTTCCGACAGGTTTAGCTAAGTCATACAGACCATCACTTTTTGTCACTACTACAGCTAAGATAGCTAGTAATGGGAAAAGAGCGCCTGAGATGGCAAATCCTACGCCAGCACTGACCCAGTTTGCGCCCGCCATTTGACCTAAGTGGACAGGAAAGATTAGATTACCTGACCCGAAGAACATCCCGAAGATAAGTGAACTGACCATCAATAGTTGTTTCCATGAATAAGTTTTTGTTTCTTCCATAAATTTTTCCTCCAATAATTATCATTTTGATTGACGATATAAACGTTGCAGCAATTAGTAATGCCACTAATATCAGATTCCATGAAAACCACCACCTTAAAATAAAAAAAAGCCCTTTTCCACTTGGGAAAAGGGCTCTAGATTCTAGAACGGTACCACCTTTTTTCGCTTAAAAAAGCTTCTTCATTCACGGACGCTTTTTGATAAAGTTATCCGCTAGCCTGATAATGGAGGCAGCCACAATGATCTACGTTTTCGACATTGACTCGGAAATGATGTTCGTCTATTCGATTTATTGTCATTTCTCACTTACATGACTCACTGGGAATAAATCGTTGAATAGCCTACTGTTTTCCTCGACGCTTTGCTGTATGTTCATTTGTTGACGTAATAATACACCTGTTTTTTTTGAAATGCAAGAATATTTTAACTATTTTGTTTTCTTTTTTTGAAACAGGAAAAATACCTAGAGAATACTTGTTGAATGAAACGAAATATTTTGTTCTCCACTTTCATATAACTTACATTCTCAGCTTCTTTTTATCAAAACGAGACCTTTAGCGAATGGAAACGGCTATTTTTTAACGTTTCTTGGTACGTATGGTTAAGCGACTCTTTTACAACCTTTTCTTATTTGCTATATAGTTTCTTCTGAGTATGGTAAAATAGGAAAGAATGAATCGAAAAAAAGGGGATGTCTATTTTTGACGGAAGAGTCTAGTTCTTTAGAGATTAGATTGACAGCTGCTGATGATGTCAGCATGCTTTTAGGTGCACACGACAAGCATATAAAACTGATCGAGGAAACAACGGAAACAACCATCCATACACGTGGAGAAATCATTCAGATCATTGGTGAACAATCCCAGATTTCCTTGGCTGCCTCAGTCATTCGGACATTACAGGAATTGATCAAACGAGGAATCCACGTAAGTACACCAGATGTCGTGACGGCATTGAAAATGGGACAAAAAGGTACATTAGATTATTTTGTTGAGATGTATGAGGAAGAGATCGTCAAAGACCGTAATGGAAAACCTATACGGGTAAAAAACAGCGGTCAAAAGAAATACGTTGAATCGGTAGCCAAACATGACATCGTATTTGGTGTAGGGCCAGCCGGAACAGGGAAAACGTTTCTTGCCGTAGTATTAGCAATTGCTGCCTTAAAAAAAGGCGAAGTGCAAAAAATCATTTTGACGCGGCCCGCTGTGGAGGCAGGGGAAAACCTAGGCTTTCTACCCGGGGATCTGAAAGAAAAAGTGGATCCTTATCTGCGGCCTGTTTATGATGCTTTATACCAAATTTTTGGATTGGATCATACGAACCGATTGATGGAACGAGGCGTGATCGAAATCGCACCTTTAGCTTACATGCGGGGGCGGACATTGGATGATGCATTCGTTATCTTGGACGAAGCACAAAACACGACAGTCGCTCAGATGAAAATGTTCTTGACCCGTCTCGGTTATCAATCAAAAATGATTGTCAATGGGGATACAAGTCAGATAGACTTGCCTCGAGGGACGACAAGTGGTCTTGTTCATGCAGAACGAACACTAAAGCAAATCAAAAAAATCGATTTTGTTAATTTTGAAGCAAGTGACGTTGTTCGGCACCCTGTAGTTGCCGAAATCATCAAAGCTTATGAAAAGGCGGATCTTCATCAAGAATAAGCTTTGCTTAGGAGGATAAGCACATGTTGAATAAAACACTGCAGAAACTACAAGAAAAACTCGGAAAGGCAGCATTGCCTTTCCTTCTGTTCTTGTTTTTTATCATTGTCTGCGGCGTTACATTTAGTAGTGTCAAACAAAAGGCCAATGATTTTAGAGAAGGCCAAGTAGCAGAAGAGAGTATCCGTGCGAATAAAACGATCGAGAACACGGAAGAAACCGAACAAAGAAGAAAACTGGCAGCAGAAGCAGTGACTCCAGAATATACTTATCAAAAAGATCTGGCAGATGACCAGAACAATCGGATCAAGCAATTATTCGAATTGATCGATAAGACGAATGATACCATCAACAAATCTTATAATGACAAGGTAGATAAGGCGAAGGAAGATGAAAATATCCCGAAACCTACTACAGAAGAGCGGATTGCTACACTGAAGAAAAATTTTGAAAACGTGAATGCAGAAAACGTTGCGTTTTACCAAAAACTGCCGAACAATTTTTATTCGACGATATTTGAAATGACTGAAACGGAAATTCACACAGTTAGGGATGAAAGTTTGAAGCTCATTGACGAACAGATGAGTAAACAAGTTCGTGAAAGCGAATTGGAAGCTTTTAAACAAGAAGCAGAAGATCAGATTCAATATTTGAATGTCACAACAGAGCAGCAACAAATGATTCGCTACTTAGTAGATCAAGGAATTGTAGTCAATGATGTATTGAATGAGAAAAAGACAGAAGAATTAAAACAATCTGCACGAGAAGCTGTACAACCAGTGATGATCTTCCAAGGAGAAATCATTGTTCGCGAAGGAAATCAAATTGATGCTTCAGCAATGAAAAAATTGGAATTACTAGGATTGACGAATCAAACGACTTCGATTTTCCCACTCATTGCCATGGTTTTAGCTGTTTTGCTTCAAATCGGTGTACTGATTTATAATTCACTTCAATTCCAAAATGCAGGAGAAAGAACAAAATACGTACTTTTCTACGTGACGGCAATGTCAGTCAGCGTAGTACTAATGAAATTTTTCCAACTCTTCCAAACAGAACAAGCTGCTTATATTCCGCTGTTTTACCCCGCGGCTTTTGCTCCACTTGTTTTAAGCTTTTTCTTGAATCGAAGAGCAGGGATCATGGCTGGTATTTTCCAAGCAGTATCCGCACTTTTCATTTTTTATGATTCGATTGGCACGAACTTTCTGACAGTTATTTTGATGTCCTATGTATTTTCTGGTCTCATGGCAACGATCGTCAGACGCAAACGGATCTCAGAACAAGGGTTATCCGCTGCTATGTGGGTCATTATTTTCCCTGTGATGATGGATGTCATTTTGATTATCTACCAAGGAATGAGCTTTGGAGATGCAACGACTTGGTTAACGCTAGTCTGCGGATTCACAGGTGCACTGTTCTCATTCTTGCTGACGATAGGTCTGCACCCCTATATTGAATTGATGGTCAATGATGATAGTGTGATCGTATTAAATGAACTCAGCAATCCTAATCATCCTTTATTGAAACAGTTGCTGGAAGAAGCACCAGGCACGTATCACCATAGCATGATGGTAGCCAATCTAAGTGCTAATGCTGTAGCAGAAATCGGTGGACGTTCTTTACTAACTCGAGTAGCTTGCTATTATCATGATATCGGCAAGATCAAACACGCCAGCTTTTTCGTTGAGAACTTGCCTTCAGGAGCGGAAAATCCGCACAATTTCTTATTGCCAGAAGACAGTAAACATATTATCTTTGGACATGTGACAGATGGTGCCAAAATATTGGAAGATTATAATATGCCGCAAATGGTGATCGATATTTGCAGACAGCATCATGGAACCACGCTGATGCGTTATTTCTACGTTAAGGCAAAGGAACGCAACCCGGAAGTCACGGAAGAGCAATTCCGTTATCCTGGACCAAAACCTCAAAGCCGTGAAGCAGGAATCGTCAATATAGCTGACAGTTGTGAAGCGGCAGTACGGGCAATGGACCATCCAACGAGCGAAAAAATCGAAAGTTTTGTCCATAATCTTATTGAAGAGCGTATTTCCGATGGACAATTGGACGACAGTGGATTGACGTTAAAAGAAATCCGTAAAGTAGAAAAATCATTGATCAGCGGTTTAAGCAGTACCTTCCATTCTCGGATCAAATATCCTAAAATGAAATCGGAAGTTGAGAAGATAAAAGAAGAATAGCAAGAAGAATAGAAAGAAGCGATGTATAATGGATATTACTTTCATGGATGAAACAAACCAAGTCTCAGAAGAGAAAATAAAAGAAATCGACGACTTGTTGCAATTTGCAGCATCATATTTAGAGTTGCCAGAAGAAACAGAAATGTCTGTTACTTTCATGGACAATGCAGCGATCCAAGTAATCAATCGTGATTACCGTGGAAAAGATGCACCGACAGACGTCATCAGTTTTGCCTTGGAAGAAGAGGGCGAAGACGAAATCCCAGTGATTTTTGAAGATGGAGAGAATCCATTGCCTCGTGTACTGGGAGACATCATGATCTCTACTGAACGTGCTGCAGAGCAAGCAGAAGCTTACGGCCATTCGTATGATCGGGAACTTGGCTTTTTAGCGGTTCATGGATTCTTGCATATCAACGGGTATGACCATATGACACCAGAGGATGAGAAAGAAATGTTTGGTTTACAGAAAGAGATCTTAGATGCCTATGGACTTAAAAGATAAAAACGTAGAGAAAAACAAACATTTCCTGATGTCCGTGGAATTTGCCGTCCAAGGAGTCAAAACCGTTTTTGAGGAAGAACGCAACATGAGGAAACATGTTGCGTTCGGAATCCTCGCTTTGTTTATGGGCGTGATTTTCCAGCTTGATCGGATAGAATGGTTATGGCTGCTTTTAGCTGTTTTTCTCGTATGGATAGTAGAGATCATCAATACTGTTTTTGAAAATGTCGTGGACATGTTTACGGATTTTCATTTTCATCCGATTGGGAAAAAAATCAAAGATATGGCAGCTGGAGCAGTTTTAGTGACCGCTTGTTTTTCCGTCATCGTTGGGTTGATTTTATTTGTCCCTAAAATATATCATTTGTTGTTTAATTAAAAAGGAGAACGTATATGCCAGAACATAAATCAGGGTTTGTCGCAATCGTCGGCCGCCCGAATGTAGGAAAATCCACATTATTGAATCGAATCGTGGGTCAAAAAATTGCCATCATGAGTGATAAGGCGCAGACAACTAGAAATAAAATCCAAGGAGTATATACTACACCAGAAGCTCAGTTGATTTTTATTGACACACCAGGAATCCATAAACCAAAGCATCGTTTAGGAGATTTTATGGTAGAAGCAGCTTACAGTGCGTTGAAAGAAGTGGACGCGGTCTTATTTATGATTAGTGCTGATCAAAAACGCGGTCGGGGAGACGATTTTATTATTGAACGTCTAAAAAACGTGCATTCTCCTGTTTATCTGATTATCAATAAAATCGATAAAATCCATCCAGACGAGTTGTTGGGAATCATCGAAGATTATTCAACGCAGATGCCGTTTGCACAAGTGATTCCAATTTCTGCTACAGAAGGAAACAACGTCGAACGTTTGATGGATGTATTAGTCAGTGAAATGCCAGAGGGCCCACAATATTTTCCAGATGATCAAGTGACTGATCATCCTGAATACTTCATCGTTTCTGAATTGATCCGTGAGAAAGTCTTGTTTTTAACACGAGACGAAGTGCCTCATTCTGTCGCAGTCGTTGTTGATTCGATGAAGCGAAACGAGAATGATAAAATCCATATCCAGGCTACGATTATTGTCGAAAGAGATAGCCAAAAAGGGATCATTATCGGCAAAGGCGGAAAAATGCTGAAGCAAGTAGGAACGAAAGCGAGAAAAGATATCGAAAATCTTTTAGGAGACAAAGTCTTTCTAGAACTTTGGGTCAAAGTTCAAAAAGACTGGCGAGACAAAAAAGTCTATCTGCAAGACTTCGGCTACCGAAAAGACGAATATTGATATTCTGAGCTTCTTGTAAGTTAGGTATAGAAATAAACTGGATAAAAATCCGCGTGTTGAGAAAAGCTGCGGAAGATCGCAACATAAATGATCTGGATCGGCAGAATCTGCTTTTCCAGATTTATTTTTTAGGAGGGAGAATATGAGCCAGCTTGCAGAATCAAAAGGCTTGATTTTATCTAGCCGTAATTACAAAGAAAAAGATAAATTAGTCAAAATCTTTACGGAATCTTCTGGCAAAATGATGTTTTATATCAAAGGGATCCATCGGCAAAATCAGCCCTTAGCTCCGGCTTTGCTCCCTTTTACTGAAGCAGTTTATATCGGGAATTTTCGAAGTGAAGGTTTGTCATTTTTAAGCAGTGTCAAAGATGTCCACGCGTTTCGACACATCCAAGAAGACATCTTTTTGAGCGGCTATGGCACATATTTATTGAATCTAGTAGATGCGGCAATCGAAGATCATCAGTACGACCCTCATTTGTTCCAGTTTACGCAACAAGCACTGCAACGGATGGACCAAGGAGATGATGCAGAAATCATCACGAATATTTTTGAAGTCCAAATACTGCAACGCTTCGGGATCGCGCCGATCTGGACGCACTGCGTCGTATGCGGGGAAACAAAAGGGAAGTTTGACTATTCTTCCAAATATGGTGGTGTGATATGCGAAAGACATTGGTCGATGGACGATCACCGTTATCATGCAGATCCTCGAGCTGTTTATTTCGTTCGGATGTTTTCAGCTATTTCTTATGATAAGATCAGTGGAATCCATCTGAAAGAAGAAACCAAACAAGCAATCCGTGAACTCATCGACCAGCTGTATGATGAATATGTCGGTATCCATTTGAAAAGCAAAAAGTTCATTGATCAAATGAAGTCTTGGGCACACGTATTAAAGACGCCAGAGAAAGACATGTCTGAAAAAGATCTACCTAAAAAAGAAGAATAGTAAATGAAACATACAACAAAAAATCAAAACCATTTGACAAACACAGGGAGTTCCGTCTATTATTAACCGTAGATCAAATAGATCGTTCACTGAGAGGATCTATTATAGAAACAAGAAAACTGCAAAATGAATACGTACATTGACCAAGATCAGTAAAAAACACGTGGTTTAGCGAGTTCGGGAGAGTGGGAGCCGGACCCAAACGATTTTTGAAGAGGCACTTGCGAGTACGATAAATGAAGCTGCCGAATCTTTATTCGGAAGTAGGGTGGAACCGCGAATTATTCGTCCCTATGTCTGTAATCAGACATAGGGATTTTTTGTCGTTTTCTTTCCTGTATTCTTATTTGACAGCAACGCTTTAAAATTGAAAGGGGCAAAACAGATGAATAAAAAATTGACCGTCCAAGATATGATTTTAACATTACAAAAATTTTGGTCATCAAACGGCTGCATGCTGATGCAAGCGTATGACACAGAAAAAGGAGCAGGTACGATGAGCCCATATACCTTTTTACGGGCAATCGGACCAGAACCATGGAATGCTGCTTACGTAGAGCCATCTCGCCGACCAGCTGATGGACGTTATGGCGAAAACCCAAACCGTTTGTATCAGCATCATCAATTCCAAGTCGTGATGAAACCTTCACCTGAGAATATCCAAGAGCTTTATTTAGAAAGCTTGCGCCTTTTAGGAATCGATCCATTAGAACACGACATCCGTTTTGTTGAAGACAACTGGGAGAACCCATCCATGGGCTGTGCCGGTGTGGGTTGGGAAGTATGGCTTGACGGAATGGAAATCACACAATTCACGTACTTCCAACAAGTTGGTGGACTGCCTTGTAAACCAGTAACTTCTGAGATCACTTATGGATTAGAACGTCTTGCTTCTTATATCCAAGAAGTTGAAAGTGTCTATGATTTAGAATGGGCTGATGGCGTGAAATATGGCGAGATCTTCAAACAACCAGAATATGAACATTCTAAATATTCTTTTGAAGTAAGCGACCAAGACTTGCTACTAAGCAACTTTGATCGTTTTGAAAAAGAAGCTAAACGCTGTATCGATGAAAATCTTGTTCATCCGGCGTATGATTATATCTTGAAATGTAGCCATACATTCAACTTATTAGACGCCCGCGGTGCAGTATCCGTAACAGAGCGTGCCGGTTATCTTTCTCGCATCCGCAACATGGCTCGTGCTGTAGCCAAAATCTTTGTGGCAGAACGCGAAAAATTAGGATTCCCTTTGTTGAATAAAAACACAGCAAATCCAGAAAACGTGAAGGAGGCTGAATAAGATGGCAAAAGACTTATTACTTGAAATCGGGCTGGAAGAAATGCCTGCTCATGTTGTCACACCAAGCATGAAACAATTAGAAGAAAAAACAGCAAAATTTTTAGATGAAAACCAATTGACTTATGATACGATCGAAACATTTTCCACACCGCGCCGTTTAGCAATCAAAGTAACAAACATTCCAGAACGACAAGCGGACAGTGAAGAAGAAGTCAAAGGACCAGCCAAAAAAATTGCTTTGGACGCAGATGGAAACTGGACGAAAGCAGCGGAAGGATTTGTCCGTGGACAAGGTCTGACGACAGATGCTATCACTTTTAGAGAATTAAAAGGTGTAGAATATGTCTATGTAACGAAATACACTCATGGTAAGGAATCAAAAGAAGTATTGACAGGTTTAGCAGATGTCATTAAAAGCCTGACTTTCCCTGTAACGATGCATTGGGCAGAATACGATTTTGAATATATCCGCCCTATTCACTGGATCGTGGCATTGTTAGATGACGAAGTAATCCCATTCGAAATCTTGGATGTCAAAACAGGCAGAGCCTCTCGAGGTCATCGTTTCTTAGGCGAAGATGTGACATTTGCGCATGCAAAAGAATATGAAGAAAAATTGAATGAACAATTCGTTATTGCGTCTCCGCAAAAAAGACAAGAAATGATCGTTACACAAGCCAATGAATTAGCAGAAAAAAATCATTGGGTTATTGATTTAGACGAAGATTTACTAGAAGAAGTCAACAATTTAGTCGAATATCCAACTGTCTTTTCTGGCGACTTCGAAGAAAAATATCTTTCTGTTCCTGAAGAAGTACTAGTCACTTCTATGAAAGAACATCAACGTTATTTCGAAGTACGGAATGATCAAGGTATGCTGCTTCCTCATTTTATTTCTGCTCGTAATGGCGATCGGGTAAAATTGGAAAATGTGGTTCGAGGCAATCAAAAAGTATTGACTGCTCGTTTAGAAGATGCGGAATTCTTTTATAATGAAGACAAGAAAGCTTCAATCGACCAATACGTTGAAAAACTAAAAACTGTTACTTTCCATGAAAAAATCGGTAGTATCTATGAGAAAATGCAACGGGTACAAGTCATTGCCCGTATCATTGGCGAACAAGTAGGACTATCTGAGGAAGAATTGATGGATCTGCAACGAGCTGCTGAAATCTATAAATTCGATCTAGTAACCAACATGGTAGGGGAATTTCCTGAACTACAAGGGATTATGGGCGAAAAATATGCTCTGCTGAAAGGCGAGAAACCTGCTGTAGCGACAGCGATTCGTGAGCATTACATGCCTATATCCAGTGAAGGAGAGCTACCTCAGTCTACAGTAGGTTCTGTTTTAGCGATTGCAGATAAATTAGATAGCATCTTTTCTTTCTTTGCAGTTGGGATGATTCCAAGCGGGTCAAACGATCCGTATGCCTTACGTCGCCAAGCATACGGTGTCGTTCGGATCATCGAGTCGAAAAAATGGGCCTTTCCTTTGTCTGTTCTGCAAGAAACGATTAGTGATGTTATCAGTAAAGATACGGATCGTTTCGGCATTGGTCTATCAGAAGGACAACAACAAGTGATCGACTTTATCAAAGGGCGTCTACGCCAATTATTGACCACGAAGAACATCCGTCATGATGTCATTGATGCTGTTTTGAATGCGGAACAAAAAGATCTGACAAAAGTATTTGCAGCAGCACAACTGTTCAAACAACATCTTGCAGATGAAGACTTCAAACCGTCAATGGAAGCTTTGACACGTGTCGTGAATTTAGCGAAAAAAGCGCAGCTTGAAAAACAATCAGAAGTAGACCCTAAGCTGTTCGAAAACGACGCAGAGAAAGAATTACACAAAGCAGTAGAAGCAATGAAAGCAAGTTTTGCTGACCAAACGATCCACGAAAACTACGACCAGCTTGTCGCTCTTCGTCCACTGATCGAAAATTATTTTGATCAAACGATGGTCATGGCTGATGAACCAGCAGTACGTAAGAACCGACTAACACAACTTAGTCAAATAGCTGCCATGGCTTTGTCATTAGCAAGTTTGGATCAAATCATCACAAAATAATCTTTTGTTTGAAAAACAGAGAGCATGCACGAAACGTGCTGTGTCTCTGTTTTTTTGTTATAAATATAAATAGCTGTTATTAATTCTATTTTAATAATTTTTGTTATTTTATTCTTTGTTCAAATTTTCAAAATGCTCATGAAAAGAGAGGAAATAAAAATGAAAACGATTAATCATAATCTTGTTACTGTTTTATTTACTTTTAAATTAGGAATTTCCCTAGTCAAGAAAACTGTTTGTGGTATGATTATATAGGGAAAACCTGTTTATAAATATTTCTATGAATATATTAGTTTAATTATGCTTTTAAAATAAAAAGCGGTCATTCTGATGTGAATGAATCACATCTTTATTTATCTATCATCAATATTTAGGAGTGAATCTATGGAAAAGCCGTTCGTCAAGTTATTGGCTACTGTGGCGGTAGGCACAGGCGCTATTGTGATTTGCTTGTTTGGATACCATTTCAATAATCAGCGGCAACATCATCAACGGATCAATTACGCAGAATCTGCCATCACCAATCAAAAAGACACCGTGACCTCTTTATCAAAAGAAGTAGATAAGCTGTACAGTACAAAAGAAAAAATTTTCCTAAATCCTGAAATAACAGAAGAAACAGTTTCAAATTTGTCACATAAACTATCTTCTATCAAACTTTCGGCAGATGATTATGACATCAAGGAATCAGAATTACCTAAAGAAGCTGCTGCGATCCAAGAAGAAAAGAAAGCAGTCTTAACACAGTTAGAGGATGCAGAATCAAAACTGAAGATCCAGACGGCTGTCAATAAATTATTTACTAAAAACGTATCAAACTGGCAGCAAGCTGTGGATGATGTCATCATCAAAGAAAAGTTGGCAAGTGCAGATGTCGCCCATGTACGTGAAAATATGAGCTTTTTTAAGGATAGTGCTTGGAAAACAGTCGTTATGCAATATCTAGGATTCGCTGATACCCAAATTGCACAAGTCACGCAACTAGATCAGCTATTCGATACGATGCTGAAAGATGGTCAAGTAACAGCTACTGCTACTTACGATCAATATTTGACCGCACTCAGTCTCATCGAACAGATCCGGAATGAAAAAATAAGAGCCGCATACGCGTCAAAAGCAGAAACAGTCGCTCAGCAAATGGGCTATAGCAATACGAGCTATTAATAGTAAAAGCGAGGATTCAAGCAAAGCTAGCAAACGGAGGAAACTATGGCAAAACGAAGAAGAAAATCAAGAGGGAAAAAGATATTTCTAATTATTTTAGCAATTCTTGTCGTATTAGTATTAGCAATCGTAGGAGTAGGAGCAAAATTATATCTAGATCTCTCACATTCTATTGAAAAAACTTACGAATCAGTGGAACGAACCCAAGGAGAACGAACAAAACCAGTTGATCTGGACAAACAAGAATCCTTCTCTGTCCTATTGATGGGGATCGATACGGGAGATTTAGGACGGGTCGATCAAGGACGATCAGATACGATGATGGTTGCCACAGTCAGTCCTGAAGATAAACAGACAACGATTGTCAGCATTCCTCGTGATACGTATGTCGACATCGTTGGACATGATACAAAAGACAAGATCAACCACGCTTACGCATTCGGTGGAGCTGCTATGGCAATGGATACCGTACAAAAATATGTGGACATCCCAATCGACCACTATGTTTCAATCAATATGAAAGGTCTAAAAGAACTCGTTGATGCAGTTGGTGGTATCGAAGTCAATAATGACCTCACCTTCTCACAAGATGGCTATGATTTTACGATCGGTAAAATCACATTGAACGGGGATCAGGCATTGTCTTATTCTCGTATGCGTTATGAAGATCCAAACGGTGACTACGGCAGACAAGAACGTCAAAGAAAGATCGTAGAAGGTGTAGCGAAAAAAGTATTGAGTCTAAACGGTGTCAGCAACTATCAATCTGTTTTGAATGCTCTAGAGTCGAATATGAAAACAGACATGAGCTTTGATGAAATGAAAAAGATTGCTTTAGATTATCGGGATGCATTTGGTACGATCAAGCAAGATCAGCTGCAAGGAGAAGGCTTCATGCAAGACAATATCTCATACCAAAAAGTCAGCGATCAAGAACTTGACCGTGTGAAAAAAGAATTAAAAGATCAAATGAATCTAGAGAATAAATAGGAAAGTGGAGAAAAAATGGAAGAGACAATCAGCTTGAAAGAAATTTTTGAAACATTACGCAAACACTTGGCAACAATCATCATCTCAATGTTTGCTGGCTTGGCCATCTCAGGAATCGTGACGTTTTTCATCTTAACACCAAAATACAGTTCACAAGCCCAATTGATCGTGACACTGCCACAATCAGACACTGCAAATGTCAATGATGTCAATACGAACCTACAAATGATCAATACGTATAAAGATATGATTGTCAGTGATCTAGTATTAAATGAAGTCAAAGATCGTTTAGAAACAGAAGACAATGTAAAAATGACTGCTGGACAAATCAAAGATGCCATCTCCGTTAATCAGTCACAAAATTCACAAATGTTCTCGATCCAAGCAACAAGCACGAATGCAGTGACGGCTCAACAGATTGCTAATACAACGTCACAAGTATTCCAAGAGAACGCCAAAGACGTGATGAATGTCGATAAAATCTCGATCATCTCAGGTGCAGTTGCCAATACGACACCTGTTTCGCCAAATAATAAATTGAATCTAGTGATTGGCTTAGTGTTAGGAATGATGGTAGGCGTAGGTCTAGCTTTCTTATTTGAATTACTCGATCGGACAGTAAAAGATGAAAAATATGTGACGGATACATTAGGCTTCCCAATCTTAGGAACTGTACCAGAAATGTCAGCGAAAGAATTGAATGTTGGTATCCGTAAAAAAGGACCAGCTCCGACACAACCAAAAGCTATAAACGATAAAACAGCGCCATCACGCAGAAGCCGCTCAAGAGTCTAGGAGGAAAGAAAAATGGCACGAACACAGAAACAAAAAGCAACCCAAACTCATGAAGTCAGTTTGGTCACACTCACAAATCCCTCTTCACCAATCGCTGAACAATATCGTACGATTCGGACGAATATCCAGTTTGCCTCCGCAGCTGGTCAGCAAATCAAAACGATTGTTGTGACTTCATCAGGACCTGGAGAAGGGAAATCGACCACTGCAGCAAACATTGCCGTTGTTTTTGCCAAATCTGGTCAACGGGTGCTGCTAGTCGATGCAGACTTACGTAAGCCCGTCATCTATAAAACGTTCAAGTTGAACAACGCAAGCGGATTAAGTACTGTTCTTAGTTCATCAGGAAGTGTAGCAGATGAGATCCAACGAACACCAGTCGACAATTTGTCGATTCTGCCAAGTGGACCTAAACCACCAAATCCATCAGAACTACTAAGCTCGCCAAGAATGGATCAGATTTTAGCAGAAGCAAGACAACTATTTGATGTAGTGATCTTCGACATGCCGCCAGTCGTTGCCGTAACAGATGCACAGATTATGTCTTCAAAAACGGATGGTACCTTATTGGTCGTACGTGAAAATACGTCACGTAAAGAATCATTGTCTAAAGCAAAAGAATTGCTAGATATGGTACAAGCGCGTGTCCTTGGTGTTGTATACAATGGGGCAGAACACAGCAAAGATGCTGGCTATTACTACGGGAATTAAGAAATAAAAAGAGAGGAGACAAGAGAAATGATTGATTTACATTGCCATATCTTGCCAGGAATCGATGACGGAGCAGAAAACTTAGATGCCAGTATCGCCATGGCTGAAAAAGCGATTCAACAAGGGATCACACATATTTTATGCACACCCCATCATAATAATGGAAAATACAGCAATGAAAAATCCCAAGTCATTTCTCTAGTCGCTTCGTTACAAGCAGAATTAGAGAAAAGACAATTACCTTTGACGTTATTGGAAGGACAAGAAGTACGTATTACCGGAACACTGATTGAAGACATCCACCGAGATGAAATTTTATTTACAGATTTAGATGATACATATCTTCTAATCGAATTTCCGACACTGGAAGTGCCGTTATATGCAGAACGGCTCTTTTTTGAGTTGTTACAACTAGGAAAGACACCAGTGATCGTCCATCCAGAACGCAACGCGCATTTTCGTAAAGACACGAATCATTTGCTGCCATTCCTAGATATGGGATGCTTGGCCCAACTCACCGCACCAAGTTATGTCGGTGTATTTGGCAAAGACATCCAGAAAACAGCCAAAATGATGGTCAAACATAACCTCGTGCAAATGGCTGCCTCTGATGCCCATGGGGTCTCTAAACGCACCTTTTACTTAAAAGAATGTTATGAGCAAATCGCCAAGGACTTTGGTAAGGAAAAAGTAGCACAGATGAAACAAGTCGCAAAGGACCTGATCAACGGGGATGAGATCAGTTATCCAGTCTATGAAGAGGTAAAAAAGAAGAAGTTTGGTTTATTTTAGT
Source organism: Enterococcus sp. E5-162 (assembly GCF_035725965.1). Lineage (NCBI taxonomy): Bacteria > Bacillati > Bacillota > Bacilli > Lactobacillales > Enterococcaceae > Enterococcus > Enterococcus sp. E5-162. The sequence continues at coordinate 109,851 of NZ_JAPRFV010000011.1, forward strand.
TCTTCATTCATAGATAAAATGGAAATGAGGAGAGAGTGAAATAGTGAAAGGGACTGAAAGTATGGAAAGTGAAGATTTATTGTCTCGCATTAGTGAAGTACATCCAAATCAGGTTTGGTTGGATAAAGAAAAAGTAGAAAAACGGTATGTCTACTTGTTTTTTAAAAGAATGATTGATATCGTGGGGAGCATTATTGGTTTGATTCTAGCTTCTCCTTTGATGATTTATGTAGCTTATCGAATAAGAAAAGAAGAACCAAAAAGTCCGATAATTTTTAGTCATACACGGGTTGGTAAAAATGGAAAAACATTCAAAATGTATAAATTCCGTTCGATGTGTTTAGATGCTGAAGAAAAATTGGAAGAGTTACTGGATCAAAATGAAATAGAAGGGGCAATGTTCAAGATGAAAGAAGATCCCCGTGTCACCAAAATAGGTAAAGCTATCCGTGCCAAAAGCATTGATGAATTACCACAGCTATGGAATGTTTTAAAAGGAGATATGAGTTTAATTGGTCCACGCCCGCCTTTGGAGAGGGAAGTAGCTGAGTACACGAGATATGATCTTCAACGCTTGTATGTAAAACCTGGATGTTCAGGTTTGTGGCAAGTTAGTGGTAGAAATGATGTTAGTTTTCATGCAATGGTTGATTTAGATTTAGAATATATAACTAATCAAAGTTTATTGAATGATTTTAAACTAATCATCAAGACAATCTGGATCGTTATAAAACCGAATGGGGCATATTAAGGAGTGTAAGTTATTGAAAATTTGTTTAGTAGGTTCAAGTGGGGGACATCTGACCCACCTATATTTATTAAAAAATTTCTGGGAAAAAGAAGAAAGATTTTGGGTGACATTTGATAAAGAGGATTCGAGAAGTATGTTGAAAAATGAACGTTTTTTTTCATGCTATTATCCCACAAATCGCAATGTAATAAACTTAATCCGTAATTCTTTTCTCGCTATTAAAATACTATTAAAAGAAAAACCAGATTTAATCATATCTTCCGGTGCGGCTGTAGCAGTTCCGTTTTTCTATTTAGGTAAACTAATGGGAGCAAAAACTATCTACATTGAGGTTTTTGATAGAATTGATGCGCCAACCCTGACTGGAAAATTAGTATATCCTGTGACAGATAAATTTATTGTGCAGTGGGATGAGATGAAAAAAGTGTATCCAAAAGCAATTAATCTCGGAGGTATATTTTAATGATATTTGTGACTGTTGGAACACATGAACAGCAATTTGATCGTCTAATAAAAGAAATTGATAGATTAAAAGAAAGCAGATTGGTTTCAGAAGAAATTTTCATGCAAACTGGATTTTGCAACTATATACCTAAAGCTTGTGATTTCCAACAATTTTTATCTTATGAGCAGATGGAAGAATATATTGATAGAGCTCGTTTAGTAATCACTCATGGTGGCCCCTCTACATTTATGAACGTTTTAAAAAAGGGAAAAAAACCTATAGTTGTTCCTAGACAAAAACAGTTTAGTGAACATGTAAATGATCATCAATTAGAGTTTGCTGAAGCAGTTAAAAAAAAGGGCTATGATATTTATGTAATTAAAGAGATTAATGAACTCTTAAATTTATTAAATGATTCTAAAAATGATATACAAATTAAGGTAAATAGTAATAATTTAAAGTTTTGTGAAAAACTAGAAAGTATTGTAAATAGTTTAGATATCAAATAATTTTTAGAGAAGGAGGAATTTTAAAGTATGATACCTAAGAAGATTCATTATTGCTGGTTTGGAAAAAATCCACTTCCAAACGAAGTAAAAAAATGTATAGAATCATGGAAGTTGTTTTGTCCTGATTATGAGATTATTGAGTGGAATGAAGAAAATTATGATGTATTCAAAATTGATTATATGGCTGAGGCTTACAAAGCAAAAAAATATGCTTTTGTTTCTGATTACGCTCGATTGGATATTATTTATAATAATGGTGGCATATATTTAGATACAGATGTAGAACTGATTAGACCATTAGATGATCTTTTACATCATTCTTGTTATTTGGGGATGGAGTTACCAGGTAGAGTCGCTACTGGATTAGGTTTTGGTGCTGTCAAAGGCAACAATTTCTTATATGAGAACATGAAATATTATGAACATAAGTAAGCGCCCCATAGAACAGTACCTGTACGTCAAATAACCCGACCTATAGAATAGAATCGGGAATGTTTGGCGTTTTTAGTTACGAGAAAAATGTTGTTGTACATCCTTGTTCCAAGGCAACAGTTGATCTAAAGTTTCTGCTGAAAGTACGGGAAGATTTGGTATCTTATCAAATAGAAATTCTAGATACTTTACAGGATTCAATCCGTTAAGTTCTGCTGTTTTATATACACTCAGAATGATTCCTGAAGTTCGTGCTCCTTCAAGACTTGTGGAATGCAACCAATTTTTCCGTCCTATCACCAGCT